>NZ_RZRR01000090.1:0-10150 GCF_003998555.1 Mesorhizobium sp. M7A.F.Ca.CA.002.09.1.1
ACATGTCGGTGGTCATGCAGATCTCCGACCATGTCGTGGTGCTGGAGTATGGCCGCAAGATCTCCGACGGCAGTCCGCAGTCGGTGCGCACCGATCCGCGCGTCATCGCCGCCTATCTCGGCGTCGACGACGAGGAAGTCGAAGCGGTCCTTACCGAAGTCGGCGACGAAGATGTCATCGAACAGCTCGATACGGGGCCGGATGCCGCGCACGGTCCGGGAACATCGTCGTCCTATCTCGCCGGGCCGGTGACCGACACGGTCGGCCATAGTTCGGGCGAGCGGGTTACGGTGGCCAAGGGAGCGTCAAAGGCCGGTCAGGTCGACGCCAGGTCGCTCGCCGCGGCAAACAAGGCAGCCTCGCAGGCAGCCGTGCCGCCGGCGAAGGCAAAGCCTGCTCCGAAAGCGACGTCGAAGGCGGCAACCGGCACGGCGGCGAAGTCGACCGCATCCGCCAAGCCTGCGGCGAAGACTGGAGAGATCTCCAACCGGCTGGCTGCGCCTCGCGGCGGCAAGGCCGACAATTTGACCCGCATAAAGGGCATCGGTACGGTCAACGAGAAGAAGCTCAACGACCACGGCATCTTCCACTTCGACCAGATCGGCGCCTGGAAAAAGGCCGACGTCGAGGCCGCCGAAGCCTATCTTGCTTTTGACGGACGTATCGCGCGCGAGGAATGGGTCAAACAGGCTAGGCTGCTCGGCCAGGGCAGGGACACGGAATTTTCGCGCCGCGTGGATGCGGGCAAGGTGGCGACGAGCCATGCTTCCGCAAAGACTGCAAAGGCAGCCTCCGGAAAGACCGCGAGCAAGACCGCTGCCAAGCCCGTGGCGGGCAAGCGTGGAGGGGGCAAGTGATGGCCGCGACAACGCTGCTCGATATCAAGGGCGTGCAGACCTATTACGGCAACATCCGGGCGCTGAACGGCGTCGATGTCACCGTCAAGCAGGGTGAGATCGTGGCGCTGATCGGTGCCAATGGCGCCGGCAAGTCGACGCTGATGATGACTATTTTCGGTGCGCCGCGGGCTCGCGCCGGGACTATCACCTTTGCCGGCACCGACATAACCCAGATGCCGACGCACGAGATCGCGCGCATGCGCATTGCCCAATCGCCCGAGGGCCGGCGGATCTTTCCGCGCATGACGGTGATGGAAAACCTGCAGATGGGCGCCAGCCTCGACAACCTCAAGCACTATGACGAGGACGTCGAGAAGGTGTTCACGCTGTTCCCGCGTTTGAAGGAGCGCATCACCCAGCGCGGTGGCACGCTGTCGGGCGGTGAGCAGCAGATGCTGTCGATCGGACGCGCGCTGATGGCACGGCCGAAGCTGCTTTTGCTCGACGAGCCGTCGCTGGGTCTCGCGCCGCTGATCGTCAAACAGATCTTCGACGCCATCCGCGAACTGAACCGCACCCAGGGGCTGACCGTGTTCCTGGTCGAGCAGAACGCCTTCGGCGCGCTCAAGCTCGCCACGCGCGGCTACGTCATGGTCAACGGCAATGTGACGATGAGCGGCACCGCCAAGGAACTGCTCGCCAATCCGGAAGTGCGCGCCGCCTATCTCGAGGGCGGACACCACTGAGTTCGAAGCGGAATGCGTGCACCGCTATTCCGCTCCAGATTGTTTGTTTGTCGCATGATCTTTGTCCGGAAAGTCCGCAACTTTCGGGATCATGCTAAGGAGACTTCACCATGCAGGGCATTCTTTACGAGGAACCCTCGATCTGGCAGTTCTTCTTCGTCACCTGTCTGCTCGGCGGCTGGGCGGCGTGGATGACGGGCAAGGCCAGTGCCCAGACGTGGCGCAGCTTCATCCAGCTGTTCGCCTATGTGCTGGGCCTCGGCATCGCGATCCGCTTCATCCATCACGCGCTGTTCGGCGGCACCATGTTCTCGCTGCATTATTATGTCGTCGACACCATCGTGCTGATGATCCTCGGCTTCGTCGGCTATCAATACACGCGCACCAACCAGATGGTGACACAGTATAATTGGCTCTACGAAAGAGCTTCACTCTTGAGCTGGAAACCGAAAGGTTGACGTTCATCATTAACGCCGCCTCGAAATTGAATCGGCGTGACAAGTGCCTGAAAATCGGCAAACTATGCTTTCTGCGATAAGGGTGGGCATCGCATGAAAGCTTCATCCACGCCCACTCCGTTAATGGGAGCGTTTAAATGAAAAAGTCACTTTTGTCCGCCGTCGCCCTGACCGCGCTTGTCGCGTTCGGCGGCAGCGCGTGGGCTGACGTAATGATGGGCGTCGCGGGCCCGATCACCGGTCCGAACGCCGCCTTCGGCGCGCAGCTGCAGAAGGGGGCGGAAGCTGCTGTCGCCGACATCAATGCCAAGGGCGGCATCAACGGCGAGCAGATCAAGCTCGAAGTCGGCGACGACGTCTCCGATCCGAAGCAGGGTATCTCGGTCGCCAACAAGTTCGTCGGCGACGGCGTCAAGTTCGTGGTCGGCCACTTCAACTCCGGCGTCTCTATCCCGGCATCTGAAGTCTATGCGGAAAACGGCATCGTCGAAGTGACGCCGGCCGCGACCAACCCGCAATTCACCGAGCGCGGTCTGTGGAACGTGTTCCGCACCTGCGGACGCGACGATCAGCAGGGCAGCATTGCCGGCGCGTATCTCGCCGCCAACTTCAAGGACGCCAAGATCGCTGTCGTTCACGACAAGACCACCTACGGTCAGGGCCTTGCCGACGAAACCAAGAAGGCGATGAACGCCAAGGGCGTGACGGAAGTCATGTATGAAGGCATCAATGTCGGCGACAAGGACTTCTCGGCGCTGATCGCCAAGATGAAGGAAGCCGGCGTTTCCATCATCTATTGGGGCGGCCTGCACACCGAAGCCGGCCTGATCATCCGTCAGGCGGCCGACCAGGGCCTCAAGGCAACGCTGGTTTCCGGCGATGGCATCGTGTCGAACGAACTGGCTTCGATCGCTGGCGACGCAGTTGCGGGCACGCTCAACACGTTCGGCCCGGATCCGCGCCTGATCCCCGCCAACAAGGAACTCGTCGAGAAGTTCCGCGCGCAGGGTTTCGAGCCGGAAGCCTACACGCTCTACTCCTACGCCGCCGTGCAGGCGATCGCGGAAGCAGCGACCGCTGCCAAGTCGAACGACCCGCAGGCAGTTGCCAAGGCGCTGCATGAAAACGGCCCCTTCAAGACCGTTCTCGGCGACCTGTCCTATGACGCCAAGGGCGATCCGACGCTGCCCGGCTACGTCATGTACGAATGGAAGAAGGGCGACGACGGCAAGTACACCTACGTCCAGAAGATGTAAGCTCGTCAGTCTCCAGACCATTTACCGATGCCCGGCGCCTCGCGCCGGGCATTTTCTTTTGCCGTCGTCATGTTCAGGGGCGGCCGATGGAGCCGATGCTTAGCCGGGCAATGATCGTGCATTAACCGGAAAGCCGGCTCTTTTTTAGCTGTTCGGAGGAATGGGAAGGGTCCTTGGCGCAATGTTTCTATTTCAATCGGTTTAAGTGCGCGTCAATTTCGTTTGCACTGCAGCATTTTCACGCTAATCATTGCGCCGATTTCTCTTCCTTCCGTCGCTGGAGCCCAGTCCTTGGCCATCACGAAGATCCTCGTCGCCAACCGGTCCGAAATCGCCATTCGCGTCTTCCGCGCGGCCAACGAACTCGGGCTCAAAACCGTGGCGATCTGGGCGGAGGAAGACAAATACTCTCTGCATCGCTTCAAGGCCGACGAGAGCTACCAGGTCGGACGCGGGCCGCATCTGACCAAGGACATGGGGCCGATCGAAAGCTATCTGTCGATCGAGGAGGTGATCCGCGTCGCCAGGCTGTCGGGTGCCGATGCTATCCATCCCGGCTACGGATTGTTGTCGGAAAGTCCCGAATTCGCCGACGCCTGTGCCGAAGCCGGCATTACCTTCATCGGGCCGAGGCCGGACACAATGCGGCGGCTCGGCAACAAGGTCGCGGCGCGCAATCTCGCCATCGAGGTCGGCGTGCCGGTGATCCCCGCCACCGATCCGTTGCCGGATGACATGGAGACGGTCAAGACACTAGCCAAGGAAATCGGCTATCCGGTGATGCTGAAGGCATCATGGGGCGGCGGCGGCCGCGGCATGCGGGCCATCCGCGCCGAAGCCGACCTTGCCCGTGAAGTCACCGAAGGCAAGCGCGAGGCGAAAGCCGCCTTCGGCAAGGACGAGGTCTATCTCGAAAAGCTGATCGAACGCGCCCGCCATGTCGAGGTGCAGGTGCTGGGCGATACCCATGGCAATGCCGTGCACCTGTTCGAGCGCGACTGTTCGATCCAGCGCCGCAACCAGAAGGTCGTCGAGCGGGCGCCGGCGCCCTATCTCGAAATGTCGCAGCGCGAGGAGCTTTGCGGCCATGCGCTCAAGATCGCCCGCGAGACCAGCTATATCGGCGCCGGCACGGTCGAGTTCCTGCAGGATGCCGACACCGGCAAATTCTATTTCATCGAGGTCAACCCGCGCATCCAGGTCGAGCACACCGTCACCGAGCAGGTGACCGGCATCGATATCGTCAAGGCGCAGATCCATATCCTCGACGGCTTTGCCATCGGCACACCGGAATCAGGCGTGCCGGCGCAGAAGGACATAAGGCTGAACGGCCACGCGCTGCAGTGCCGTATCACCACGGAAGATCCCGAGCACAATTTCATCCCCGATTACGGCCGCATCACCGCCTATCGCGGCGCGACGGGCTTCGGCATCCGCCTCGACGGCGGCACCGCTTATTCGGGCGCGGTCATCACCCGCTTCTACGATCCGCTGCTGGAGAAGGTGACGGCGTGGGCGCCGACGCCGGCCGAGACGATCGCCCGCATGAATCGGGCGCTGCGCGAGTTCCGCATCCGCGGCGTCGCCACCAATTTGACCTTCCTCGAAGCGATCATCAACCATCCGAGCTTCGCCGACAATTCCTACACGACCAAGTTCATCGACACGACGCCGGAACTGTTCCAGCAGGTCAAGCGCCAGGACCGCGCCACCAAGCTCATCAACTATCTCGCCGACGTCAGCGTCAACGGCCATCCCGAGACGCGCGGCCGGCCGCAGCCGAAGGCCGACGCCGCGGCACCCGTGGTGCCTTACCTCAACGGCAATGTGCCCGGCGGCAGCAAGCAGAAGCTGGATGTGCTGGGCCCGCAGAAGTTCGCCGCCTGGATGCGCGATCAGAAGGAGGTTCTGGTCACCGACACGACGATGCGCGATGGCCATCAATCGCTGCTGGCGACGCGCATGCGCACGCATGACATTGCCGGCATCGCCGGTGCCTATGCGCGTGCCTTGCCGCAGCTTCTATCGCTGGAATGCTGGGGTGGCGCCACCTTCGACGTCGCGATGCGCTTCCTCACCGAGGATCCGTGGGAGCGGCTGTCGCTGGTGCGCGAGGCGGCGCCCAATCTGCTGTTGCAGATGCTGCTGCGCGGTGCCAATGGCGTCGGCTACACCAACTATCCCGACAATGTCGTGCAGCATTTCGTCAAGCAGGCAGCAAGCGGTGGCATCGACCTGTTCCGGGTCTTCGATTGCCTGAACTGGGTCGACAACATGCGCGTCGCCATGGATGCGGTCGGAGCCGAGGGCAAGCTGATCGAAGCGGCGATCTGCTACACCGGCGATATCCTCGATCCGGCTCGGGCGAAATACGACCTCAAATACTATGTCGGCCTGGCCGGGGAATTGCAGGCGGCCGGCGCCCACATCATCGCCGTCAAGGACATGGCCGGCCTGCTGAAGCCTTCCGCAGCACGCGTGCTGTTCAAGGCGCTGCGCGAGGCGACCGACCTGCCGATCCATTTCCACACCCACGACACGTCGGGCCTGTCGGCGGCGACGGTGCTGGCGGCGGTGGAAAGCGGCGTCGACGCCATAGACGCGGCGATGGATGCCTTCTCCGGCAACACCTCGCAGCCATGCCTTGGCTCACTCGTCGAGGCGCTGAAGGGCACCGAACGCGACCCCGGTCTCGACCCGCAATGGATCAGGAAGATCTCGTTCTACTGGGAAGCGGTGCGCAACCAGTACGCCGCCTTCGAAAGCGACCTCAAGGGGCCGGCCTCGGAAGTCTATCTGCACGAGATGCCGGGCGGCCAGTTCACCAATCTGAAGGAACAGGCTCGCTCGCTCGGATTGGAGACGCGCTGGCACGAGGTGGCGCAGACCTATCACGACGTCAATCTGATGTTCGGCGACATCGTCAAGGTGACGCCGTCGTCCAAGGTCGTCGGCGACATGGCATTGATGATGGTCAGCCAGGACCTGACCGTTGCCGATGTCGAAAACCCGGATAGGGATATCGCCTTCCCGGATTCGGTCGTCTCGATGCTGCGCGGCGACCTCGGCCAGTCGCCAGGCGGGTGGCCGGTGGCGCTGCAGAGGAAGGCGCTCAAAGGCGACAAGCCGATCACGGTGCGGCCCGGCTCGCTGCTCAAGCCAGCCGACCTCAAGGCCAACCGCAAGGAAATCGAGGAGAAGCTCGAGCGCAAGCTGTCGGAATTCGAATTCGCCTCGTGGCTGATGTATCCGAAGGTGTTCACGGATTTCGCCGGCGCGCAGGAAACCTATGGGCCGGTCAGCGTGCTGCCGACGCCGACGTATTTCTACGGCATGAAGCCGGAAGACGAGATCTTCGTCGACATCGAGAAGGGCAAGACGCTGGTGGTGCGGTGCCTGGCCATCGGCGATGTCGACGAGAAGGGCATGGTCACCGTGTTCTTCGAGCTCAACGGCCAGCCGCGCCGTGTCAAGGTGCCCGACCGGGCGCATGGCGCGTCCGCCGCCAAGGCCCGCCGCAAGGCCGAACCCGGCAACGAGGCGCATGTCGGCGCACCGATGCCGGGCGTCGTTTCTGCGCTTTCGGTGGCTGCCGGCCAGGCTGTGAAGGCCGGTGACGTGCTGCTTTCCATCGAAGCGATGAAGATGGAGACGGCGCTGCATGCCGAGCGCGACGGCACGGTCGCCGAGGTGCTGGTCAAGGCAGGCGACCAGATCGATGCCAAGGATCTGCTGATCGCTTTCAGCTAATTGATACCTTCCTGGGGGATCGCTGTCCGCATCGTGGCGGCAGCGTCAGTTCGATCATCGATAACAGCTTGACCCGCCGCCGGCGGTCGGGCATCGAGCCCGCTCAATTCGCCGCTGCATGCATCCCGAGTCGCGGCGCAGAAACGATGTGGAGAAAAATATGGCCGACGATATCACCGATACCAGCCAGACTGTTGCCGCCGGCCAGCTGCGTGCCTTCATCGAGCGCATAGAGCGGCTCGAGGAAGAGAAGAAGACCATTTCCGACGACATCAAGGAAGTGTTCGCCGAGGCCAAGGGCACAGGCTTCGACACCAAGGCGATGCGCACGATCATCCGGCTGCGCAAGAAGGACCAGGCCGAGCGTCAGGAAGAGGAAACCATCCTCGATCTGTACAAGGCCGCACTCGGCATGGTGTAGAGACCGTCTGGAAATTCTACTCCGGCGGCCATCTGGTGGCGTTTTCTGCGCTTCCCTAGTTCTACTGCAATGCAGTAGAACTGAGCTCACGTACTTTAAGTACGCTCCGCTCCGGTTCTCGAAACCACCACCATATGACTCGCCGGAGCGAATTTCGAAACAGTCTCCGGCCGAGCATGATGCCGGAGCGAGCATCGAGCCATGAGCGAATTCGACTTCGGCGCCCGCCGCGCCTCTGAATTCCGCCAGCGCGGCTTCTGGACGCTGTTCGCCGAGCGGCATCCGGAAGAAAGGGCTCTGATGGCGAGGCGCGGACCCTGGTTCTGGCAGCGCGGGCTGCCCGATTTCGCCTTGGTCCTTTCCATGTATGTCGCGCCGGCGCAGAGCCAGGTCGGCGTCTTCTTCGGCCGCAACGAGAAGTTCGGCGCCACGCAAGCGTGGTCGCGGTTGAAACCGTTCCAGCCTGATATCGAAGCCCGGCTGAAGCTCAGGCCGGAACAGAGTTGCGAGGATCTCGGCATCAATTCGATGTGGCGGGTGAACTGCTATGCCGAGGACAACTGGCCAGCCATGGCCGACTGGCTGGTGACCGAATGTTCGCGTTTCGAGCGCGCGGTAACCGAAGTCCTGAGGCAGGGATAGACATCCGGTGTTGCCAGAGGGTATCGGCTCCTTTTTCCGCTCACGCTGGCAAGGCCAGGTGCCGCTCGACCGGCTGTTCTGGCGCGACCTTGTTCTTGTCGGCACGGCGCTCAACGTCGCATCTCTGGTGGCCGCGATCGTCCTGCTCGGACTGAAGCTGCCGCTGGCGCTGGTTCTGGCGGTGCATTTCGCACCGGTGCCCTACAACCTCTTTCTGACCTTTTCCGTATGGCGAACCACGGAAAAGGCCGGTGGCGCCAAGGCCTCACTGATGACGCTCGGCGCCACATTATGGCTGATCCTGACGGTCGTGGTCTGAGAGCGGACACGGGCGCCCACCGCGTTCGCCGGGTTCGGCCGGGGGGCAATGAAAAGGGCGGCCGCAGCCGCCCTTTTCATTCATTCAATCGAATTTCGGTTCAGGCCGCCGGCTCGAATTTCAGCGCCACGCCGTTGATGCAATAGCGCAGGCCGGTCGGCGGCGGGCCGTCCTCGAAGACATGGCCGAGATGGCTGCCGCAGCGGGCGCAATGGCATTCGGTGCGAACCATGCCGTAGCTGCGGTCGACGGTGTTTTCGACCGAACCCGGCACCGGGTCGTTGAAGCTCGGCCAGCCGGTGCCGCTCTCGAACTTCAGCTTGGATTCAAACAAAGGCTGGTCGCAGCCGACGCAGGAAAAGGTGCCGGCGCGCTTCTCGTAGAGCAAAGCGCAACTTCCCGGCCGCTCGGTGCCGTGGCCGCGCATGACGGCATACTGCTCCGGCGTCAGCCGGGCGCGCCATTCGGCGTCGGTGCGGGTTACAGGGTAGGTGTGGGTGTCCATTCGATCTCCTCAGCCTTGCCGGCTCGCCACTACAGCGCCGCGCGCCCATCGGACGCGCAAAGGACGCTGTAGTACTTTGGTTTTGCGCATGATCCTTTCCGAACCGGAGGTTCGGGACCATGCGCGGATTGCAACCTCATATTCGCACCAAGATAGGCATTTGTTACGCGATTTGCCCGCATTTTCGATCGTGATCTTTATGCGATCGCCCTGAGATAGCGATCGACCGAAGCAGCGAACGCCGCTTTTGCGCCCCCGATGACATTCTGGTTCCACCATGCACCATAGATATGGTCGAACGCGAATGGCTCCAGTGCCGCCGCGATGCGGCGCACGGCCGCTGCATTGAGCGGAATGTAGTTCGGATAGCTGTACATGAAGCTGACATGGTGGCGCGTCGGCGTCACCTGCAAGATATCGCCGGCCAGCAAGACGTCGCCGACATCGCGTTTCCAGTGCAGCACCTGACCGCCGGCAAAGTGGCCGCCGCAGCGGATGAGCGTCAGCGAAGGGTTTATGGCCAGCGTCTCGCCTTCCCAACTGACGATCGCCTTGTGCGGTCGCATGATCCATTGGCGGTCGTCGGCATGGAGATAAATCGGCACGCCGCCAAACGCCTCGCTCCAACTGGCCATCACCGAATAATAGTGGCAGTGCGAGATGGCGATCGCCGCCAGGCCACCGCGGCGGTTGATCTCGGCCACCGCCTCGTCGCTGACCATCGAAACGCAGTCCCACAGCACGTTGCCGTGCGGCGTCTGCGCCAGCAGCGCCCGTTGGCCGATGGCGAAGCGCGGCTCGATGCCGAAGCCGAGAACGCCGGCATCGTCCTTCATAACAAGCCGGTGTCCTTCGGCAAGTTCCTCCGGCGTGATCCACGCTTGGCCCTCCCAGCGCACATATTGGCGCTCGTCCTCGCAGATCGGGCAATGTTCTGGCGGCGTCTCTGTCGCCGCGAACTGGACGCCGCATTGCAGGCAGAGGAAGCAGGTCATCGGATCTCCTGTCGGTCTTTCAGTGCTTTCTTGAAAGCTGCTTGGTCGCGCCCTCCAGCCCGGCCAGCGTCAGCGGGAACATGCGGCCGCCGAAAATGTCGCGGATCATCGCAACCGAATGGGTGTAGCCCCAGTTCTTGGGATCTTCGGGGTTCAGCCATACCGCGTTCGGCCATTGCTGCAGCAGACGGCCGAGCCAGACGCTGCCCGCCTCCGGAT
>NZ_RZRR01000911.1:0-2206 GCF_003998555.1 Mesorhizobium sp. M7A.F.Ca.CA.002.09.1.1
TGGCTGGGCAGCTTCGCCGGGTCGGTAATCGTGTTCACCAGTTGGCCGTTGACGTACCATCGCAAGCTGTCCTTCTGCCAGACGAAGGCGTAGTCGTTGAAGGCCTTCTCCGTGCCGCCCGGTACGTCGACCAGTTTCTCGTTCTTGCCCTTGCCCGCGATATAGGCGTTGACCTGCACCTTGGAGGTGTCCTTGGTCAGGACCTCGAAGTCGATCTCGTCCCAGGGCTGCTTGTCGCTTGGACCGATATAGGTGAAGAACGCGGCGTTGAGGCCGGAGCCGGTATCGGTCTTCAGCCGTGCCTCATAGGTGCCATAGCCGAAGCGCTGCTTGGTCTGGATCTCGCCGCAGACGTAGTCGCGATCCTTCAGCGTCTGCTTTTCGAAGCCGAGCGACAGCACACCATTCGACAGTTCGACCATATTTTTCGACCAGGTGCAATTCTGATGGCTGCCGTTGTTCCAGCCGTCGGAAACATACCAGCGCGTGCGGTCGAAGCTTTTGAAATCATCGACAAAGGACGGCGATGTCGGAATGTCCTGGGCATGGGAAGGGGTTGCCAGGAAACCGCCAAGAGCAGCCAGCAGCAACGCACCGAGCGACCCCAGCCGCCGGGCGGCTTGTCCGGTCCGATATGCGAGAGGCGGTGCGTCAATTGCCGTCGTAGGTTTCGGATTCCAATTCATACCAAACTCACCTTTGCGCTGTGTGTCCCCAACCCAAAGTCGACGTTCGAACCGCTCCTGCACGGGCCAACCTTGACCTTCCTTGTGACCCTCTCGATTGCTTCTGCTTCCCGCCTTGCATCAAATCTGTTGCAACAGTTCCGAGCCTTCACGTTCAACCTCTGCCGGCGCCTGCCGGCCAGGCGAATTCCGCCGCGGCGGCCGAGGAGGCATCCTCGTCAAAGACCGTATCCAGCGAATGACGGAGCTCTTTCATCATGCCGTCCTGGCGCGACAGCGCCGCGATGCGGCGCTCGCAATTCAGGATCGACTGTGTCAGTGCGCTGACTTCCGAAGACCGCTTGTCGGAAGCAGAGCCGTTTTCCATCGCTTCGACCAGAAAGGCGGCGTTGGTCGACGTCGTCCGGTAGCGATTCTCAAGCCCGGTTCTCTCGGCCTCGATCTCGGCCGCAATCTGCTCGAACAGCTTTGCCAGACGATCAAGACGTGAAACATCGGCCTGACGGTCGCGGGCCGGATCCCTTGATCTGAAACCGAATATCGAGGCCATGAACTCAGGTTCCCGTCATCGCCGGCTTGTGGGCCGGGCTTCTGGCCGATCCCCGCAGCCGGGGCTCAAAAACTCGTGTTGCGTTGTCGTGCTCCTTTTGAGGGAGAGACATCAGACCAATCCGATCGGGGGCCAAGTTCGGCTGGTCGTCCACTATGCTGCACCGCAACATAGACTGCCATCGTCGGAGCCGCGAGGCAACCACCCAATTCGTAAACTCATAAATCCGACCGAAATGGTTTGCGTGATGACATGCCGCGAGTGGACAAATCGCTGCATCGGGACCGCTCTCAGCGTTCCTTGCCCGTGCTGGTTCCGGCCATCAGAAAGCGCAGCGGCGGCACAGGCTTTTGGCTGGACACAAGGCCGACACGACGAAACAGCGCCTCGAGCTTGTCGGAAGCCACGCCCTGGACGATGGGGACGAGGTTGGACAGGCTGGCGAAGGCGTAAGCCGCAGCCGAGCCCAGCCCCCGCTCGGCCTTGACGTCAAGGAAATTACGCAGCCGATATTTGTCGCGCACGTGCCGTTCATGCCGCCGCAGCACCGCCTTCGAGCCTTCCGGCAGGCTGTCGATCGCCAGCAGCGCCAGATCCGCATCGGCCAAACGCTTCAAGTCCTGGGTCTTGTGGCGGCCGCTCAGGGAATCGGCGCGGACGATGGCGCCGTAGCCGCAGGAGCGAATGACCTTGAACCGCGCCCCGCATGCGACCGCGCGGGCGTAGAGTTCATAGTCCTCGCCCAGCCGCAGGCTCTCGTCGTAGCTCAACCCATGGCGGTCGAGGAAGGCACGGCTGATCACCGGCTTCAAAAAGCCCAGTTCGCCCCTCTGCACGCGGCGCCTGGAGATGTTGCCTTCGACGAAACGCTCGAAATCGAGGAATTCCGGATCGGCGGCAAATTGCGGCGCGACGATTTTCGTCGCGTCGCCTGTCGCATCATCCCTGATCAGCATGATTCTGCTGGAGG
>NZ_RZRR01000912.1:0-2202 GCF_003998555.1 Mesorhizobium sp. M7A.F.Ca.CA.002.09.1.1
AAGGTGCGGACCGCCATGGGAAAGCCAAGTTCGAGCAGGCCGGCCAGCACCGCGCAGGAGAAGTCGAGCGCGAACAGCCCCTTCCAGGGCGCGTAATAGGACAGGAAACGTCTGATCATCGAGGTGAACCGCAAGCTGTCTTGATGGACGCGGCGAGGGCACCGGCCGCCATCGATGGGCGCTGCTTACAATCGGCAGGGCAGGGCCGGCAATATGCCAGGGCCGACTTCATTGCCTGCCTTTCCACATCAGCGCCATGAAATAGGGGCCGCCGACGAAGGCGGCGATGAGCCCGGCCGGCACCTGCCAGGGAAAGATCAGCGTCCGGCCGGCCCAGTCGGCGGCAACGAGGATCAGCCCGCCTGTCATGGCCGAGGCCAGAAGCTGCGGCACGGCACGGCGGAAGCCGAGCATGCGCGCGAGATGCGGCGCCATCAGGCCGACGAAGCTCAGCGGGCCGATGACCAATGTCGCGGTTGCGGTGGCCAGCGCGGTAAGTGCCAGCAGAATGGCGCGAACCCGTCCAAGCCGCAGGCCAAGGCCACGCGCGGCAGTTTCGCCGAGCGGCACTATATCGAGCCAGCGCGCCGTCAGCGGCGCCAGCGCGAGGACGGCGACCGCGACCGCAGCGGCAGTGAAGGCATCATTGGGCGTTGCGCGATAGGTCGATCCCGATAGCCAGGCGAGCAGGAAGCCCGTGCGCGGATCGCCGCTGGCCAGAAGCAGCGCGGCGAAGGCCGACGCGACCGTCGCCACGGCGACGCCGGCAAGCAGCAGCCGCGACGGCGACAGTGCATTGCGCCGCCCGACCAGCACGACGATCGTCAGCGCCAGCAAGGCGCCCGCGAGTGCGGCGCCGAGCATTGCCGCGCGGTCGAAGCCGTCGCTGAGCAACAGCAGCGCCAGCACGCCGAAAGAGGCGCCGCCGGAAATGCCGAGCACTTCGGGTGCTGCCATCGGGTTGCCGGTCATGCGCTGCATCAGCGTGCCGGCGACCGCGAGCAGGACGCCCGCCGACAGGGCTACGACGACGCGAGGCGCGCGCAGGGCAAGCAGCTCGGTCAAATCCTCGGATGCGATCCAGTGCCAACCGCCTGCGCCACGGCCAAAGCCCATTGCGACGACAACCGCGAGGATGAGCGCCAGCAGGCCGGCGATCAACGGCAGGCCGTTTGTCGGCAGGCGTACGGACGACATCATATCGGCCTGCCTTTCGGGGGTGGTTCGCATTCGCGGCAACAGGAACAGCAGCAGCGGCGCGCCGAGCAAAGCGGTCGCGGTGCCGGCGGGGATTTCGCCGGCGAACGGCAGATGCTGCACCAGGCGGTCGGTGAGCCAGAGCAGGGCGCCGCCGACCAGCGGCGACCAGACCAGGCGGCGGCCAAGCGTGCGCGCTCCGGCCAGCCGCGCCAGCGCCGGGGCAGCGAGCGCTACGAACCCGATGACGCCGACCTCGGCGACGACCAGCGCGCCAAGCGAGACGGCGACAGCCATGCCGGCAAGGCGGATGACGGCCGGGCGGGTGCCGAGCGATGCCGCGCCGTCGTCGCTGAGATCGAGCAGGCGTAGCGGTCGCCAGAGCAGGAACGCGGCGCAGATGCCGGCCAGCAGCCACGGCGCCAGAGCAACGACGGCCGCATCGCCATTCTGCACCAGCGAGCCGCTCTGCCAGATGAACAGCTCCTCGGTGTATTCGCGGTTGAGCGCCATCAGCAGCGCGCCGGCCGAACCGAAAGTGAGGCTGACGACGAGGCCGGCGATGATGATCGACACTGGCGAAAAGCTGCGCCCGCGCGCCAGTGCGAAAACGGCTGATGTGGCGAGAGCGCCGCCAGCCAGCGCCACCCCTTCACGGCCGCCTTCCAGCAGCCATGGTGCGTAGAGGGTGGCGGCCGCCAAAGCGAGGCTTGCTCCGGCATTGGTGCCGATCGTGGTCGGCTCGGCCAGCGGGTTGCGCAGCACATGCTGCATGACGACACCGGCGAGACCGAGCGCCGCGCCGGCCAGCACGCTGACGGCGACACGTGGCAGGAAAGCATAGCGATACAGCAACTGCACTGGATCGGATGTGTCGGGGGCGGTGAGCGCCTGCCACCACAGGTGCGCCGGCAGAAGGTGGATGAGATCGATGACGCTCAGCACCAGCGCCAGCCCCGCGGGCACGGCAACTAGCAGGATGAGCGCGCCGATGCCGTCGCGCTG
>NZ_RZRR01000913.1:0-2201 GCF_003998555.1 Mesorhizobium sp. M7A.F.Ca.CA.002.09.1.1
TGCCTTTCGGCCGTATCTACAAGGATGGCAGACTGATCGGTGCCGATCAGTCTGCCATCCTTGTAGATACGGCCGAACGGCACCTGATCCATGATGGTGGCTGGGCCGGGAGCAAGCCTGAGCATGTCGCCGTCGCGCACCTGCGCCACCTGGCCGATGCCCGATGTCGACATCAGCGAGCCCTGCGCCACCAGATGTGCCGCCTCGCCATGCACGGGAACGCCGATCTGCGGGCGCACCCATTCATACATCTTGCGCAATTCGCTGCGCCGCGGATGGCCGGAGACATGCACCAGCGCATCGCCGTCCTCGATGATCTTGACGCCGAGGTCGATGAGACGGTTCTTGATCTCGAGGATCGCCTTCTCGTTGCCGGGAATCGTACGCGAGGAAAACACCACCGTGTCGCCTGCCGTCAGCGACACCGACTTCATCTCTTCGCGCGACAGCTTGGCCAGTGCGGCCAGCGGCTCGCCCTGGCTGCCGGTGCAGATGATGACCAGGTTTTCGCGCGGGATGAAACCAAAATCCTCCTCGGCGATGAACTCCGGCAGACCGTCCATGTAGCCGAGTTCTCCGGCCACATCGATGACCCGCTTCAGCGAACGGCCAAGCACCAGGCACTGGCGTCCGGCATCGCGCGCCGCTTTGGCGATCGAGACGATACGTCCGACATTGGAGGAGAACGTGGTGACGGCGACACGGCCCTTGGCAGCCTGGATGACGCCCTTGAGGCCCTCGCCCACAGCCACTTCCGAAGGCGACTCGCCTTCGCGCAGCGCATTGGTCGAATCGCAGATCAGCGCCAGAACGCCCTTGTCGCCATAGGCGCGGAAACGCGCCTCGTCGGTCTTCGGCCCGATCGTCGGCTCCGGATCGATCTTCCAGTCACCGGTATGGATGACGGTGCCTGCCGGCGAGGTGATCGCCAGCGACATCGGCTCGGGAATCGAGTGCGCGACCGGAATGGCTTCGATCTCGAAGGGGCCGACGGTGAATTTCTCGCCCGCCCGGTAGATCGTGACCGGTATTTTCGGTGCGCCCTGCTCGCCTTGCCGCTTGGCTTCCAGCAGGCCGGCGCTGAACGGCGTCATCCAGACCGGCGCCTTCAGCTTCGGCCATGTGTCGAGCAGCGCGCCGTAATGGTCTTCATGCGCATGCGTGATGATGATGCCGCGCAGATTGGCGAGGTTCTCCTCGATGAAGCGTGTGTCGGGCAGCACCAGGTCGACGCCCGGCAGGCTGGCATCGGGGAAGGTCACTCCGACATCGATGACGATCCATTCGCGCGCGCTGGGCGGCCCGTAGCCGTAAAGAGCGAAGTTCATGCCGATCTCGCCGACGCCGCCGAGCGGCACGAAGACGAGTTCGGCGTTTTCCGCTTTCGCCATGATTTTTCCCTTCCTGGCCCTCAGGCCAAGCTCAAAAGCAATTCCGGGAAAAGTGTGTAACGGTTTTCCCACCGGAGTTGCGCAAAAACAAACAGTTAGAACCGTTCATGAACGGCCCTATGCCCTGGCCGAAGCGACCGCGCCGAAATGCACATCGCCGGCGGCGATCGTCCGAACCGAACCTTCATCGTCGCGGATCACGAAACGGCAGTCCTCGTCAATGGTCTCAAACACCCCGCGCACCACATTACCGTCAATTCTGACGGCAACCTCGCCGCCGAGCCCCGCGGCACGATCAAGCCACCGTCGCCTGACGGCGGCAAGTCCGCGCCCCTCATCCCACAATCGGGCATTCTCGCTCCAGGCATCCGACAGCGCCAGGAACAGTGTTTCCGCATCGCATGCCGCGCCCAGCGCGCGCAAGGAAGTTGCGGGATACGGCAAATCCTCAGGGTATGCCACCACATTGACGCCGATGCCGACCGCCACTCCGAAACGGCCGCCCTCGAGGATTGCCGATTCCAGCAGGATGCCGGCCAGCTTGGCGCCGGAGGCAAGCACGTCGTTCGGCCATTTCAGCTCGAAACGGTTTTTTCCTTCGCTGCCACCGTCGAGGCCAATGGCGATCCGGCCCTTCGGCACCACGGCATCGAGTGCATCGGCCAGCGCCAGTCCTGCGACGAAGCCCAATGTCGCGGCAAGGCGAAGCTCTGCCTTGGTGATGACGAGCAGCGTCGCCGCCAGGTTGCCTTCCGGGGTCGCCCAGACGCGGCCGCGCCGGCCACGCCCGCTTTCCTGCTTCTTGGAAAC
>NZ_RZRR01000914.1:0-2196 GCF_003998555.1 Mesorhizobium sp. M7A.F.Ca.CA.002.09.1.1
CTCTAATACATCCTTGTCCACGAGGCGGATGCCCAGATTTGTCAGCCTGATCATGGGAGGGATCGCATAGATTACGACGGCTATCACACCAGGAACCTTGCCGATTCCCAGCAGCATCACCACCGGGATCAGATAAACGAAGCTTGGCATGGTTTGCATGACATCGAGTACCGGATTGATGACCCTCTGGATGCGCTCCGATCTCGACATCGCAATTCCAACCGGCGCACCGAGCACGATGGCTATGATCGTCGAGACAAGGATCATGGACACCGTCTTCATCGTATCGTCCCACATGCTCAGGAACCCGATTGCAACGAGGGTGACGACGGTTCCAGCCACGGTTGTCAAGTTTCGGGATGCAAGCCATGCCAGCCCAGCCGCCAGCGAAATGATCAGCGGCCAGGGCGTGTCGGTTAGAAAGTGCTCGCACTTGATCAGAAGGTACTGCAACGGCGCGAAAACGCCCTCAATTGAATCGCCGTATGTTCGGGTGAAGGTTCGAAAAGCGTCATCCAGCCCCTTTTTGACAAGCCGCAAGGCCTCGTCATTGAGATGGGGAAAATTTGTCAGCCAATCCATGAGGAATTCTCGGTCGGTCAGCCCAGTGAGGGCAATGGCGGTCGCAATGATGGCCGCTCTAAAGGCCACCACCGCGACACGTTGATTAAAGTGCCGCTTTGATTTTTCCGGCGACGCCGACCGGGACCCACTTGGCCCAGATATCCTCGCGTGTCTTGAGGAAATACCTTGCCGCATCGTCACCAGTGGCCTGGTTGTCGGTCATCCAGGTCAAGAGACCGTTCACCGTATCGTTGGACCACGACCGGGTTTGCAGGTACTCCATCACTGCGGGATCAGTACGATCCGAAAAGCCTTTCGTGACGATCGTCTTTACTCGATCTTGCGGCCAAACGTTTGGCTTTGGATCGGCACAATCCGCCACTGTATTGCAACGCTTCCATTCAGCCTGATTGTAAGGAACCCCGAAGTCGAGCTTCACCATTTCATACTTTCCCAGAATCGACGTCGGAGCCCAATAGAATCCGAGCCAGCCTTGGTGGCGCTCATATGACTTTGCTATCGATCCATCCAAGCCGGCTGCCGATCCGGTGTCGATCAAGGTGAAGCCGGCTTTTTCAGCGCCGTAGGCTTTGAAGAGCTGCGTTGTAACAACCGTCGCGCCCCAGCCCTGAGGCCCATTGAAGACCGCCCCTTTCGATGAATCTTCAGGTGCTGGAAAGAGCTCCGGATGTTTGAGCGCATCCGCAATGGTTTTGATATCCGGATGTGCTTCGGACACATACTTTGGAATCCACCACCCGTTGACGCCACCATCTTTGAGGGCCGCGCCAGTTTCAACAAGCTTGCCTAGCTTGATGCCGGTAGCGACAACATCTGGCAGCAGATCGACCCAGATCTCGGGAGCAACATCGGGCTTTCCCTTTTCGATCATGGAGGTGACCGTCGGCACGGTGTCCCCTTCGAGAATTTCCGCATCACATCCGAACCCAGCTTTAAGAATGAACTTGTCCAGGCTTGCCAGCACTTCAGCGCTCTGCCAATTCATGCTGGAGATTGTCAGCTCACCGCAGCTTGATGCAGCATTCGCAGGGAGTGACTCCAGTACAAGAATTGTCAGGCATGCCGCCGCCAGTGGGAGATTTTTCACGTCGTTTCCCCTTTCATTTGCCTATGTGTTACTGAGTAGCGCGCTTGATCGGAGCCGGTCTGTCCGGCGACCGTGATGACGGAACAGACACGCAACGCATCAAAGAGCGCAGCATGGATGTTCCTCGAAGAGACCGCGTCACCAATCCGGAACAACACGAAATCACCGGCCGGGTTCACCGTTCGGTACTCGGCTTTGCCGTCCAATAGAGATGCTACTTCTATTTGGCCGTTGTTGACTGAATGACTTTGAAGATCGAAGTACAATTCAGCGTTTTCTTCCGTCCCGACTTCATAGAAGACATGATCGGCCTGGAATTTTTCTTCCAGGTCGGTGAGGACGTTTCGCACGGTGACGGTCAAACGGTTGCCGTCAGGGCTCAAGGCAACGATCTCACGGTCGGTGAGGAAGTTCACCCCGCGCTGATACAGGTTGCGCATGCCGACGCCGTAGTTCGTCGGCCCGAGATTATGAAGAGGTGTGCGATCCGGCGTTAAGAGAGTGACGCAAGCACCGGATTGGGT
>NZ_RZRR01000915.1:0-2190 GCF_003998555.1 Mesorhizobium sp. M7A.F.Ca.CA.002.09.1.1
ATAAGGCACCGTCCCTAGGGTGGCCGCAAGGAGCGTCCGCCAGTTGCCTGCGGGCGTGCCCGCCAAAAAGACCACGGAGCCTACCTTGACCGATACGACAGCAGCCAGCGTCGCCCCACCGGCGAGCGCCAGTCACGCCTCAGCCCAGGCGACGGCCTTCACCGTCATCCTGGCGGTGAGCTTCTGCCACTGCATCAACGACATCATGCAGTCGCTGCTATCGGCCATTTACCCGCTCCTGAAAGAGAATTATGGCCTCGATTTCTGGCAGATCGGCTTGTTGACCTTCACTTTCCAGGTGACCGCATCCTTGCTGCAGCCGCTGATCGGCATGATCACCGACAAGCGGCCGATGCCCTATTCGCTGCCCTATGGCATGGCGTCGTCGCTGATCGGCCTGATCGTGCTCGCCTATGCCGGGCATTATTCGCTGCTGCTGATCGGTGCCTCGCTGATCGGCATCGGCTCGGCGATCTTCCACCCGGAATCCTCGCGCATCGCCCGCTTCGCTTCCGGCGGCCGCTTCGGCCTGGCGCAGTCGCTGTTCCAGGTGGGCGGCAATTTCGGCCAGTCCATGGGGCCGCTGCTGGCGGCCTTCATCGTCGTGCCGTTCGGCCAGACCAGCATTTCCTGGTTCGCCGTCGGCTCGCTGATCGGCATCATCGTTTTGTGGCAGGTCGGCGGCTGGTACAGCCGGCTGCGTGCCGCGCAGGGCACCCGCAAGGCGGCGAGCTTCGTTTCGCCCTTCCCGCGCCGCAAGGTGATGAATGCATTGATCGTGCTGACACTGCTGGTTCTGAGCAAGAATGCCTACATCGCCAGCCTCGCCAGCTACTACACCTTCTATTCCATGCATAAGTTCGGCGTTTCTGTGCAGATGAGCCAGGTCATGCTGTTCCTGTTCCTCGGCGCCTCGGCGCTGGGCATCCTGCTCGGCGGCCCGTTCGGCGACCGCTATGGGCAAAAGGCGATGATCTGGTTCTCCATCGTCGGCGTGCTGCCCTTCACGCTCGCCCTGCCCTACGCCAATCTGGAATGGACGATGGTGCTGACGGTGCTGATCGGGCTGATCCTCTCCTCGGCCTTCTCCAACATTGTCGTCTTTGCGCAGGAACTCGTGCCGGGTCGCGTCGGCATGATCGCCGGCATCTTCTTCGGCTTCGCCTTCGGCATGGGCGGCATCGCGGCGGCCGTGCTCGGCGTCGTCGCCGACATGAAGGGCATCGATTTCGTCTTCCAGATCTGCTCCTATTTGCCGTTTCTTGGATTGCTGACCGTGTTCCTGCCCAACATGAAGGAAGCGCGCAAGGCGCAGGCGGCCGCCTAGATCAGGCCTGAAACCCACGCAAGGAAAAGCACCCGCCAGACGGCGGGTGCTTTTTTCGTTCCAACGGCCTATGCTTTGAAGAAGGCCAGCAGGTCGGCGTTGACGATGTCTGCATGGGTCGTGGCCATGCCGTGCGGGAAGCCCTTGTAGACCTTGAGCTCGCCCTTCTTGAGCAGCTTGATCGTCAGCAGCGCCGAGTCCGCGATGGGAACGATCTGGTCGTCGTCGCCGTGCATGACCAGCACAGGCACGTCGATCGCCTTCAGATCCTCGGTGAAGTCGGTTTCCGAAAAGGCCTTGATGCAATCATAATGCGCCTTGGTGCCGCCCATCATGCCCTGGCGCCACCAATTATCGATGACGCCCTGCGATACCTCTGCGCCCGGGCGGTTGAAGCCGTAGAACGGACCTGATGGAACGTCGCGGAAGAACTGGGCGCGATTGGCTGCCTGCGCGGAGCGGAAGCCGTCGAACACTTCGATCGGCAGGCCGCCGGGATTGGCGGCAGTCTTGAGCATGATTGGCGGCACCGCGCCGATCAGCACCGCCTTGGCGACACGGCCGCCGGCGCCATACTTGGCGACATAACGCGCCACTTCGCCGCCGCCGGTCGAATGGCCGACATGGATGGCGTTCTTGAGGTCCAGATGGGCTGCGAGTTCCGCTACGTCGGCGGCATAGGTGTCCATCTCGTTGCCGATATCCGTCTGGGTCGAGCGGCCATGGCCTCGGCGATCATGGGCAATGACACGGTAGCCCTGTGACACGAAGAACAGCATCTGGGCGTCCCAATCGTCGCTGCTCAACGGCCAGCCGTGATGAAAGACGACAGGCTGCCCGGTCCCCGGTCCTTGTAGTAAATC
>NZ_RZRR01000916.1:0-2185 GCF_003998555.1 Mesorhizobium sp. M7A.F.Ca.CA.002.09.1.1
CTTCGCCGATGTCGATTCCATCGACCTCGAGGTCGACACCGAGGACGCCGACGAGTTCATCAACTGCGTGCGTTTCCTCGGGCCCTCCTTCGGCGGCATCAATCTCGAGGACATCAAGGCGCCGGAATGCTTCATCATCGAGCAGCGGCTGCGCGAATTGATGGACATCCCGGTCTTCCATGACGACCAGCACGGCACCGCGATCATCTCCGCCGCCGGCCTGATCAACGCGCTGGAGATCACCGGCCGTGACATGAAGACCACGAAAATGGTCTGCAACGGCGCCGGCGCCGCCGGCATCGCCTGCATCGAGCTGATGAAGGCGATGGGCTTTTCGCCGGAAAACATCATCCTATGCGACACCAAGGGCGTGGTTTTCCAGGGCCGCACCGAAGGCATGAACCAGTGGAAGTCGGCGCATGCGGTGAAGACCGAGGCGCGCAGCCTCGCCGAGGCGCTCGACGGCGCCGACGTCTTCCTCGGCCTCTCCGCCAAGGGCGCGCTGACCACCGCCATGGTGCAGTCGATGGCCAAGAACCCGATCATCTTCGCCATGGCCAATCCCGATCCGGAAATCACGCCGGAGGAAGTGGCCGAGATCCGCACCGACGCCATCATGGCCACCGGCCGTTCGGACTATCCGAACCAGGTCAACAACGTGCTCGGCTTCCCCTATATCTTCCGCGGCGCGCTGGATGTCAGGGCAACCACCATCAATGACGACATGAAGATCGCCGCCGCCCAGGCGCTGGCGGCACTGGCGCGCCAGGACGTGCCCGACGACGTCGCCGCCGCCTATCAGGGTAATCGGCCGAAATTCGGCCCCAACTACATCATCCCGGTGCCGTTCGACCCGCGCCTGATCTCGGCCATTCCGATTGCGGTCGCCAAGGCGGCGATGGATTCAGGCGTCGCCCGCAAGCCGATCCTTGACCTCGACCGTTACGCGCAGGAACTGTCGGCCCGCCGCGACCCGATCGCCTCGACCCTGCAGCGCATCTACGACCGCGTGCGCCGCCAGCCCAAGCGCATCGTCTTCGCCGAGGGCGAGGAGGAACAGGTCATGCGCGCCGCCGTCTCCTATGTGAACCAGAAGCTCGGCACCGCCATCCTGCTCGGCCGCGACGACGTCATCAAGGAAAACGCCAAGCACGCCGGCATCGATCTCAACAAGCAAGGCATCGAGATCATCAATGCAAGGCTGTCGCGCCGCAACGGCATCTACACCGACTACCTCTACGAGCGCATGCAGCGCAAAGGCTTCCTGTTTCGCGACTGCCAGCGGCTGATCAACAACGATCGCAACCACTTTGCCGCCTGCATGGTGGCGCTGGGTGACGCCGACGGCATCGTCACCGGCGTCACCCGCAACTATTCGACCGCGCTCGACGACATCCGCCGCGTCATCGATGCCAAGCCCGGCCACCGCGTCATCGGCGTCTCGATCGTGCTGGCGCGGGGCAAGACCGTGCTGGTCGCCGACACCGCCGTGCACGATATGCCGAACGCCGAGCAGATCGCCGACATCGCCGAGGAGGCGGCAGGCTTTGCCCGCCGCATGGGTTATGAGCCGAGGCTCGCCATGCTCGCCTATTCCACCTTTGGCCATCCGCAGGGCGAACGCTCCGAGCGCGTCCAGGAAGCCGTGCGCATCCTCGACAAGCGCCGCGTCGATTTCGAATATGACGGCGAAATGGCCGCCGACGTCGCCCTCAACGCCCGCGCCATGGCGCAATATCCGTTCATCCGCCTGACCGGCCCGGCCAATGTGCTGATCATGCCGGCGTTCCACTCGGCCTCGATTTCGACCAAGATGTTGCAGGAACTCGGCGGCTCGACGGTGATCGGGCCGCTGCTGGTCGGCCTGAACAAGCCGGTTCAGATCGTGTCGCTGAATGCCAAGGACAGCGATATCGTCAACATGGCGGCGATCGCGGCGTACACGGCGGGGACTTGAGGGGCTGGCCTCAGCGGTGAGTCCGCGAGGCGTTCAGCCCGGCGCGAATACGCGCGCGGCCTCGACGACCTCGTCCACCTGATCCTGCCGCAGCAAGTCGATCGGGACGCGGCCGTCGAGCTGCGCCGAGGGCCGCGTCAGCCACAGCCATGCGAGCCTCGGATTGGTGATCAGGGATAGCACGTCGCGAATGCCTGCAACCGGCCGGCCGTCGACGAACTGCGCCAG
>NZ_RZRR01000917.1:0-2180 GCF_003998555.1 Mesorhizobium sp. M7A.F.Ca.CA.002.09.1.1
CACGAGATAAGCTCCGGGCTCTAAACATGCAAGCGGCCGCGTTGACGCGGCCGCCTCGTTGAGCAGATCAAAGCGAAATCGTGAGCAAAAACGGATCCCACTCCTGCCGATCGCGCTTCAAATTGCCGTTACTCGGCAGCTGCTTTTTCCTGCGGCAGCTTGACCGAACCGCCGGCCTTTTCGATCTTCTCGATCGCGGCCTTGGAGGCGCCGGCGACGTCAAAGGCGAGCTTCGCCTTGATCTCGCCATCCGAGAGGATGCGCACGCCGTCCTTGACGCGGCGGATGACGCCGGCGGCAACCAGCGATTCAGCCGTCACGGTTGCCTTGGCGTCGAGCTTCTTGGCGTCGATGGCCACCTGGATGCGGGCCAGCGACACGACGGTGAAGCTCTTGGCGAAGATGTTGTTGAAGCCACGCTTCGGCAGGCGCCGGTAGAGCGGCATCTGGCCACCCTCGAAGCCGTTGATGGCGACGCCGGAGCGCGCCTTCTGGCCCTTGACGCCGCGACCGCCGGTCTTGCCGGAGCCGGAGCCGATACCACGGCCGAGACGCTTCTTGGAGTGCGTCGCGCCGTCCTTGTCACGCAGATCGTTGAGTTTCATCTGACTTCTCCTGCGCTCTGGCTCAGCCCTCGTCCACGACGCGGACGAGATGCTGGACGGCAGCGATCATGCCGCGCACGGAGGGCGTATCTTCCAGCGTGCGCTGCTTGTGCATCTTGTTGAGGCCGAGGCCGACCAGCGTCGCGCGCTGTTCCTTCGGACGGCGGATCGGCGAACCGATCTGCTCAACGGTGATGGTCTTGGTTGCTTTCTTGGCCATGGTCAAAATCCCTGGTCAGATCGACTATTCTTCAGCCGCAACGGCGGTGCCGCGGCGGGCCTGAAGGGTCGAATACTTGATGCCGCGAGCAGCAGCCACATCCTTGGGATGCATCTGGCTCTTCAGCGCGTCGAAGGTGGCGCGAACCATGTTGTAGGGGTTCGACGAACCCATCGACTTGGCGACCACGTCATGCATGCCGAGCGTCTCGAAGACAGCGCGCATCGGGCCACCGGCGATGATGCCGGTACCTTGCTTGGCGGCGCGCAGCAGCACGCGTCCAGCACCCCAGCGTCCTTCGACGTCGTGATGCAGCGTACGGCCCGAGCGCAGCGGCACGAAAATCATGTCGCGCTTGGCCGATTCAGTTGCCTTGCGGATAGCTTCCGGCACTTCGCGCGCCTTGCCGTGACCAAAGCCGACGCGGCCCTTCTGGTCGCCGACGACGACGAGTGCTGCAAAACCGAAGCGACGGCCGCCCTTGACGACCTTGGCGACGCGGTTGATGTGGACGAGCTTGTCCACCATGCCGTCATCGCGTTCTTCACGATCGCGGCCGCGGCCGCCATCCCTACGTTCCTGTGCCATATCCTGTTCCTTGTTTTTTTCCGGAAGCACGGTTGCTGATAAGATCCGGTGCCTCGCCCCGATTAAATCGGGAAACGGTCACCGGGGGCGAAATCATTTCCTTCGCATAATCTTTATCCGAAAAGTCTGCAACTTTTCGGGATCATGCTTAGAAGCTCAAGCCACCTTCGCGGGCAGCCTCGGCGAGCGCCTTGACGCGGCCGTGATAGATGTAAGCGCCGCGGTCGAAGACGACTTCCTTGACGCCGGCCTTGGTGGCGCGCTCGGCGATCAGCTTGCCGATCGCGGTGGCGGCAGCGGTGTCGGCGCCGGTCTTGAGCGAACCCTTGAAGTCCTTCTCGAGCGTCGAAGCGGCGGCGATGGTGTGGCCCTTGGCGTCGTCGATGACCTGCACATAGATGTTCTTCGACGTGCGGTGAACCGACAGACGCGGGCGCTCGCCGGCGACCTTCTTGATCTGACGACGGACGCGCTGCGCGCGGCGCTGCGTGGATTCCTTGGTACCCATGATGGTCTTCCTTGCCTTCAAAAAACGGGGGCCGCCATATGCGGTAGGCGAAAGCGCCTCCCGCGACCGCTCCCCGCGGCGTTACACTCTTGGCTTGGCCCTTTCCGAAAAGTCTTCAACTTCTCGAGGCCAGGCCTACTACTTCTTCTTGCCTTCCTTGCGGACGATCTTCTCGCCGGCGTAGCGGACGCCCTTGCCCTTGTAAGGCTCGGGACCACGATACTCGCGGATCTCGGCCGCAACCTGGCCGACCTGCTGC
>NZ_RZRR01000918.1:0-2179 GCF_003998555.1 Mesorhizobium sp. M7A.F.Ca.CA.002.09.1.1
CCCCGATTTCCTGGAACGGTTCTCTGTGCTGTGCCTCTCACCGGTGCCTTTGGACGCAGGTCTCGGCTTGCGGGCCGGCGCGCTCGTTTCGATGTGGTTCCTGATGGCGATCGCGACGATGCTGCCTTCGGCGGCGCCGATGATACGCACCTATTGCGAGATCGCTGACACGGCACGCATCAAGGGCGAACCGGTCGTTCACCCGCTGCTGCTGGTCGCCGGCTATCTCAGCGTCTGGCTCGCCGCTTCAATTGTGTTCGCGGCGCTGACCTTGGCCGTCCATGCATTCGCTTCGTCAGCCGGGATTCTCGATCCGGTCGTCGGCATTGCCGGTGCGCTCGCTCTGCTGATTGCCGGCCTCTACCAGTTCAGCGGCCTGAAGGAAGCTTGCCTGAAGAAATGCAGGAACCCGTTCTCGATCCTTTTCGCGAGCTGGAGCGCAAGGCCCCTTAACATCTTTCGGCTCGGTGCCGCGCAAGGTCTGTGGTGTCTGGGCTGCTGCTGGGCCTTGATGCTGGTGATGTTCGCCGTGGGCGTCATGAACGTTTTCTGGATGGCGTTGATCGGCCTGTTCACCCTGATCGAAAAACAAACGGCCAGCAGGGTTCCAACCCGGCTGGCCGGTGCGATACTGCTTGTCTGGGCAGCCGCGCTGCTAGTAGTCTCGCTGTGAGTGGGGGAAAATCGATGGCAGACCAGAGCTGGGCGATGAAGGGAGAGCTCGTACTCTCCTGCAATTGCACGGTTTTTTGCCCTTGCGTGCTCTCGCTTGGCAATCATCCGCCGACCGAAGGCTATTGCCAGACATGGGCCGGGTTTCGCATCGATGCCGGCCATTTCGGTGAGGTCGATCTGTCCGGGCTCAATCTTGGGCTGATCATGGAAATCCCAGGCTATATGAGCCGCGGCAACTGGACCGCGGGCCTGTTCATCGACAGCCGCGCCTCTGTCTATGCGGTCAAGGCGCTGACAAAGATCTTCACGGGCAAGGCAGGTGGAACCACATCGCTGCTCTCAATCCTCGTCGGCAAATTCCTCGGTGTCGAGCAGGTGCCGATCACCTATGAGACGCGTGACAAAACGCGTATCTTCCAGATACCCAGGATTATCGACGGAGCGGTCACACCCTTCCAAGGCAAGGACCGTGACAAGGATACGGTGATCAGCAATTCGGAATACTGGATCGCGCCCGAGATCATCGTGGCCAGGTCCGACAAGAGCAAGGTGCGGGCTTTTGGCCGCAACTGGAATTTCGCCGGCCGTTCGGCCGAAATCTGCAAGCTGGATTGGCGGGGCCCGTGAGCAAGAACACAACGGCCAGGAATTTGGCAGCACGAAAAGCCGCCAAAAAGATCACGGACCGGATTCCGCGCCCGAAGAAGAAGGTCACCTGGCCGCAGGCGAGGGCGTTCTCCGTCCACCTTTTGACCGCCTCGGGGTCGTTCCTGGCCTTCCTGTCGCTCGTGGCGGCAAGTGAAGAGCGCTGGACCGCAATGTTCTGGTGGCTCGGGCTGGCCCTGTTCGTCGACGGCATCGATGGGCCGATCGCCAGAAAACTCGAGGTCAAGGAGATCCTGCCGACATGGTCGGGCGAACTGCTCGACAACATCATCGACTACGTGACCTACGTGCTGATCCCGGCCTTCGCGCTCTATCAGCGCGGCTTCATGGGCGAGGGCCTGTCATTCCTGTCGGCGGCGATCATCGTCGTTTCCAGCGCCATCTACTATGCCGACACCGGCATGAAGACGAAGGAGAATTTCTTCAAGGGATTCCCGGTGGTCTGGAACATGGTGGTGTTCACCCTGTTCGTCATCGAGCCCGGACAATGGGTTTCGTTCGCGGTGGTGGTGGTGGCCGGCGTCCTGACTTTCGTGCCGATCAACTTCATCCACCCGGTGCGGGTGGTGCGGCTGCGGCGCATCAACCTTGGGATGACCCTGTTGTGGTGCGCTTTCGGCGCGCTTGCCCTGGCCCAAGCGGCGCTCGCCGCCTTCTACGATCAGATCGGCGTGCTGGGCGAGCAGGTCAGCACCTTCACCAAGATCGGCATCACCATCACCGGGCTTTATCTTGCCTGCATCGGTGGCATCATGCAGTTCTTTCCCAATCTCGGTGCCAAAAAGGCCTGATCGGCCACTCCCACAGGGAGCCTGGCCCCACAAGCCTAGCCCACAGG
>NZ_RZRR01000919.1:0-2174 GCF_003998555.1 Mesorhizobium sp. M7A.F.Ca.CA.002.09.1.1
GCACAAGCGAGCAAAGCCCCGTTGGTCCCTGCCTCACCGACTGCGGAGCGAGGGCTGGTGGCTGGCCGATCCGCCGCGCGCGTGTCCCGTCGCAACCCTCATTCCCTTTGTCCGCAGAAGCCCGCCAACGGTTCGGCTGGAAGCCATCAGGAAAGCCAGGTCATGACAGCGTTGTTCTCCGCCGCGCCGAGCTATTGCAGCCGTTTCGGTGTCGCCATCCTGCTGGCAGCGCTCGCGGATTTTCTGTTCTATGGCCAGCCCGCCGGGATCACGGTTTTCCTGTTCGCCCTGCTGATTGCCGCGGCGGTCGTCGCTGTGCACCCGGCCGCCTTCAACGACGGCCGGGTCTGGCTCAAGCCCATCGCCTTGCTTGTCCCGCTGCTGCCGCTGGCTGAAAATGTCAGCACCCTGTCGGTCTCGATCGCGCTGGCGGCGCTGACCGTCTTCGCGCTTTCGTTGAGCGGTCGGCTGCGGCACAGCATCGCCCGCATTGCCGGGCAGATCGTGCTGTTCGGGCTGGCGGCGCCGTTCCGCTTCGTCATTGATTTCATCCGCTGGCGGAGGACGGCGCGGCGGTTCGGTGGGCGCCGCATCCGGCTGGCGGCGATCGCCGTCTGGGTGATGCCGCTGACGCTGGGCGCGGTCTTCCTGGCGCTGTTCGGTGCCGCCAATCCGGTCATCGACTATTGGCTGTCGCTGATCGATCTCGTGAGGCTGCTCGATCTTATCCAGCTGGCGCGGATTGCCTTCTGGCTGTTCGTGCTCGCCGCTGTCTGGGCTTTTCTGCGACCGCGCATGCCGCGCCTGGTTCGCCGCATCCCGCGCGCGTTGCCGGCGGTCAGCGCTCAAGCCGGCAAAACCGCCACCACCATCGAAGACATCCTGTTCGGCAAGGCCGCCATCCTGCGCGCCCTGATCGTCTTCAACATCCTGTTTGCGCTGCAGACGGCGCTCGACGCCGCCTATCTGTGGGGCGGGGCAGCGCTTCCCGATGGGCTGAGCTACGCCTCCTACGCGCATCGTGGCGCCTATCCCTTGATCGTCACGGCACTGCTTGCCGCCGGCTTCGTGCTGGCAGCGCTGCGACCCGGCAGCGAAACCTCGGCCGATCCGCTGATCCGCCGGCTGGTCTATGTCTGGGTGGCGCAGAACATCATGCTGGTCATCTCGTCGATCCTGCGGCTCGACCTCTATGTCGGCATCTATGCATTGACCTACTGGCGCGTCGCCGCCTTTGTCTGGATGGGGCTGGTGGCAGCAGGCCTTGCCCTGATCATTGCCCGCATCGCGCTTAGAAAATCCAACGAATGGCTGCTGTCCGCCAATCTTCTGACGTTATCCCTGACGCTTTATGCCGGCTGTTTCATCAATTTCGCAGCAACGATCGCCAATTACAATGTCGACCATTCCCTCGAAATGACCGGCCAGGGCATTCCCCTAGACGCCTGGTATCTTCACTCGCTCGGTCCGGGCGCGTTTCCCGCGCTTGATCGCTTCCTCGAGCACCAGGGCAAGACGGCGGCCGCCGGCACTGTCCGCGAACTGGCCGGCGTGCGCGGCAGCGACGAAATCTGGTATCGAACTATCCAGCAGAACTGGCGGGCCTGGAGCTTTCGCGACTGGCGGCTGCTTCGATATCTCGACACCAAGGAGCCGTTCGTGATTCCCTCCGCTATCGAACCTTCCATGCCGGGCCGCTGATCCATGCCGCATCACATCCTCGTCGCCGACGATGACCCGCACATCCGCGAGGTGATCTGCTTTGCCTTGGAGAAGGCCGGCATGAAAACGACAGGGGTGGCCGACGGTGCCGCCGCCTTGCAGGCAATCGGCCGCCGGGCACCGGACCTCGTCGTGCTCGATATCGGCATGCCGGAAATGGACGGGCTGGAGGTCTGCCGGCGGCTGCGGCACATATCCGATGTGCCGGTGCTGTTCCTCTCTGCGCGCGACGAGGAGATCGACCGCATCCTCGGGCTCGAAATGGGCGGCGACGACTATGTGACGAAACCATTCAGCCCGCGCGAGCTGGTTGCCCGCGTCAACGTCATCCTGCGGCGCGCCCGCCCGGCGGTGCCCGAACCGGCCGACGACAGGCAGTTTTCGCATGGCAAACTGGCTCTGGCGCCGGCCAGCCATACCGCCAGCTTCGACGGCAAGCCGTTATCGTTGAC
>NZ_RZRR01000920.1:0-2172 GCF_003998555.1 Mesorhizobium sp. M7A.F.Ca.CA.002.09.1.1
GTCGAGCAGGATGCGCTCGAACTCGAAGCACATATCGGGTCGCTCGGAGCGGATGTGGAAGAGGAGATCGCCGGCGGTCGAAGGCGCCGAATGAACGGCACCCTTGATCGGTGCGAACGGTTTCAGTTCCAGCGGCCGCCGGTCTGGAGAAAGACGATCCCAGAGATCGCGGCCGATGCCGGCAATGCACGACAGCCGCCCGGAGAGATCGCGGAACCCGACGGTTTTGATGAGATCGTCGAGCCCGCCGAGCACGGAGGCAACCTTGGCGAGCGCGCTCTGCTCGCTGGCGACGGCGACGACAAGAAAGACCGCCGAAAGGGACAGCGGAGCGTCGACACTTTGCGCATCGATCGGCACGCGATCCCAGTTCTTGCCCGACATCCGATTTCTCCGCTTCGCCGGGATTTGTTTCAGATCACCGGAGATCGCGCAACTGGATGAATTGCCTCTTTATCGACACGCGGATGCGGGTAGAGTGCGGCAGAATTTCAATCAACCCATTCGGAGCTGATGCTCGCACGCCTGTTCGTGATCTTCGGTGGCCTGTTCGTGCTGGTGCTGTGTGCGGCGCTGGTGGTGCCGTATTTTATCGACTGGACCGGCTACCGCGCCGACTTCGAGCGCGAGGCGAGCGCCATTCTCGGCCGCAAGGTGACCGTGCAGGGCGACGCCACCGCAAGGCTGTTGCCGTTTCCCTCGGTGACCTTCTCGAATGTCGCCGTCGCCGGCGGCCCCAACGGCCAGCCGGCCATGACGGTCGAGACGTTTTCAATGGACGCGGAACTGGCGCCCTTCCTGCGCGGTGAAGTGCTGATCTTCGACATGCGGCTGGTGCGGCCGAAAGCGACCATCGATATCGCCAATGACGGCACGGTCGACTGGGCGATGCGGCCGTCCTCGCCCTTCGACCCCAGCCAGATCTCGATCGAGAAGCTGACGGTGACGGAGGGTCAGATCGAAGTTCGCCATGCCGCTGGCGGGCGCAGCCATCTGTTTTCCGAGATCAATTCGACCGTCTCGGCCAAGTCGCTGGCCGGCCCATGGCGCATGGACGGCACGCTGCGGCTGGACGGGTTGCGCACCGCGGTCACCGCGTCCACCGGCAAGGCCGAAGGCTCAGGACAGATGCGGTTTCGGCTGAAAGCCAATCCGGACGCGTATCCGCTGGTCATCGAGACCGACGGCAATGCCGGCATCGTCAATGGAGCCGCCGTCTACTCCGGCCAGTTCAAGATTTCAAATCCTGACAAGAATGGTGCCGACAAGAACAGCGCCGAGCTGCGCGGCACCGATGGCGAGACGGTGAAAGTCTCGGCCGGCAAGCCCGATCCGGGCTTTCGGCTGAACGGCAAGTTTTCGCTAGACCACCAGAAGCTGGGTGTCGACGAATTCCGCTTCGAGACCGGGCCTCTCGACAACCCCTACACCGCCGATGGCAAGGCTTCTGTCGATCTCGGGCTGAAACCGAGTTTCGCCATCGAGGCCAATGGCGCGCAGGTGCAGTTCGACGAGGCGGTGGGCGCCGAAGCCGGCGCCGGCCTGACGCTGGACCAGCGCATCGCGGCGTTCGAGCAAGCGCTGCTCGATATGCCGAAGCCGACCATCCCCGGCACGGTCGAGGTCAAGCTGCCGGCGGTGGTGGTCGGCGACACCACGGTGCGCGACGTGCATCTTTCCGCCGAGCCGGTCGATGGCGGCTGGTCGGTGAAATCGCTTGCCGCGACCTTGCCCGGCCGCACCACGCTGGAAGCGGATGGCATGCTGGTGCTCAATTTGGAGGGTCATTTCGGCTTCAACGGCTCGCTGCTGCTGGCCGTGGCCCAACCTTCCGGCTTTGCCGCCTGGCTGTCGAAGGATGTCGACGAGGCGATCCGCCGCCTGCCGGCCGCCGGCTTCAAGGCCAAGGTCGACCTCTCGCAGAAGCGCCAGGCCTTCAGCGATCTCGAACTGATCCTGGGCAAGGCGAAGTTTTCCGGCCGCATCGATTCCAGCCAGCCCGACGATGCCAAGCCCTCGGTGCTGATGCGGCTTGAAGGCGGTGATCTCGATGTCGACGGGCTGGCGGCCTTCGCCTCGATCTTCGTCAGCGACAAGGGCGCCAATCGCTTTGCCGACCGCGACCTCGATTTCCAGATCAAGGCCGGGCCGGTCAACGCCGGCGGGTTGACC
>NZ_RZRR01000091.1:0-10094 GCF_003998555.1 Mesorhizobium sp. M7A.F.Ca.CA.002.09.1.1
GACGGACTCTGCGATGAGGCCACGGTGCGGCGAGTGGTACGAGCTGCACCCGAAGCGATTAGGACGATCCAAAGGTTCGGCGTCGACTTCGACCAGCACCCTGACCGCGCGTTGCGACTTGGGCTCGAGGCGGCACACTCGCGACGGCGGATTGTGCATGCAGCCGGCGACGCCACCGGTCGCGAGTTGGTGCGCGCGCTCGTCGCCGCGGTTCGGCGTACAGCCTCGATCACCATTATCGAAAATGTGGAGGTCCGCCGGCTGGTCGTGCAGGACGGGTCGGTCATCGCCGTGGTCGCAGCAGGACGAGCCGGCGCGCTCGCTCTGCCCACGCGTCGCGCGGTGCTGGCGACCGGCGGCGTCGGCGGGCTGTTTTGCGACACGACAAACCCCGCTGGCTCATGGGGTCACGGGCTGGCGCTCGCCGCATGGGCGGGGGCGGAACTCGCCGACTTGGAATTCATACAGTTCCATCCAACTGCGCTCGACGGTCCGCGCCGGCCGATGCCGCTGGTGAGCGAAGCCGTGCGTGGCGAAGGCGCGGTGCTCATCGATGAGCGAGGAGAGCGCTTCCTCGCCGACACACCTGGCGGTGAACTTGCGCCTCGCGACGTCGTAGCGCGCGCCATTTGGCACCAGCTTGCCGTTGGACGCCGCGTATTCCTGGACGCACGGCAAAGTCTCGGCCCGAGATTTGGCAAGCGTTTTCCAGGCATCGCCGAATTGTGCCGGAGCGCAGGAATCGACCCAGCGACCGACCTGATCCCGGTGCGCCCGGCGGCACATTATCACATGGGCGGCGTCGCCGTAGACAGCGCCGGCCGCAGCTCCATCGAGGGATTGTGGGCCTGCGGTGAGGTGGCCTGTACCGGCCTGCACGGCGCCAACCGCCTGGCCAGCAACTCGCTCACCGAAGCGGCGGTCACCGCGAGCTGGGTTGCCGAAAGCGTTGCCGGCACGTCGTATACCCGGCGACCGCGCAGATGCTCCACATTCGTCCCTCCACGACCAGACGCTTCCGTGGTCCGCCCGATTGTCTCCGCCGCCCTGGGTATCATCCGCGACGGCGAGGCAATGCGCGAAGCGGTGGCGACCCTGCTGCCGATCGCAGCCAATAGTGTCGCTGCCTCTGGTCCGGCTTTGGTCTCACTGATGATCGCCGCGGCGGCCCTGAGGCGGGAAGAGAGTCGAGGCGCGCACTGTCGGTCCGATTTCCCGCTCCACGATGCCAACGTGCGCCCATCACGGCTGACACTGCACAGCGCAATGCGGGCCGCGGCCGCACTCGATTGCCGGGCTACCATACGGAGCACTTGATATGACTTCATTCTCCCCCCTCCCCGCGACCCTGATCGAACCGATTGTGCGCGTTGCGCTCCTCGAAGACCTGGGCAGATCCGGCGACCTGACCACCGATGCGGTTATCCCGTATGATTGCACTGCCACGTTGGTGCTCAAAGCGAGGCAGGCGGGCGTCGTTGCCGGGCTCGATCTGGTCTCGTATGCCTTCCTTCTCGTGGAACCGGCGATCAACATCCAGATCTGGCGCCCTGATGGCAGCGAGGTTGGGGCCGGGGAAACCATTGCAAGATTGTCCGGACCCGCACGAGGCCTGCTCACGGCCGAACGCACGGCCCTCAATTTCTTATGCCGGCTGAGCGGCATTGCCACTGCCACAGCGGCCATGGTTGAGGCCGTGCGCGGTCACAAGGCGAGGATTGTATCGACGCGAAAGACGACGCCCGGGCTGCGGGCATTGGAGAAATACGCCGTGCGCGTCGGCGGCGGTGCCAATCACCGGTTCGGCCTCGATGACGGCGTGCTCATAAAGGACAACCACATCGCGATCGCCGGCGATATGCGCACAGCAATAGAGCGGGCGCGCGCCGCAGCAGGGCATATGGTGAAGGTCGAGGTCGAGGTCGACACGCTGAAGCAGCTCGATGCAGCGCTCGCGATTGGTGTTGACGCGGTGCTGCTCGACAATATGTCGGTCGAGGATCTTGCCCGCGCGGTTTCTATAGTGGATGGCCGTACGATCACCGAGGCGTCCGGTCGGGTGATGCCGAAAACGGCGGCGGCGATTGCGGCGACCGGTGTCGATCTCATCTCCATGGGTTGGCTGACGCACAGCGCCCCGATCCTCGACATCGGCCTGGACATGCCGGACCACCAGAACATCTGCAAGCACTTGAACTGAGGATTACGGCGTGAGGAGCAACATCAGCTCGGCAGGCGTAGGAGGTGCTGGAAAGACGTGCCGCAGCTCGCCTTTAGCGAGTGCGCCCCAAAGCCAAGAAGGCGTACCGGACTAGCAAACAAAGGTTTGACGATGACGATTGGAATGAACTCGGAGTTCGACGTGAACCAGACCATGCAATCGGTCGACGGAACGCCTCCGCGATGGAACCGCAAAGAGGCCGAGGCCATCTACGGCATGCCATTCAACGATCTGCTGTTCCTGGCTCAGACGATCCACCGCCAGAACTTCGATCGAAACCGAGTGCAGCTGTCGCGGCTCCTTAGCATCAAGACCGGCGGGTGCCCCGAAGATTGCGGCTATTGTAGCCCGTCTTCGCATTTCGAAACCGGTGTGAAGGCGTCGAAGCTGGTGGACGTCAAGCATGTCATCGACGAAGCGGCCAAGGCGCGTGATGGCGGCGCAACGCGCTATTGCATGGGCGCGGCGTGGCGAAGTCCCAAGGAGCGCGACATGGACGTTGTGGTCGCCATGATTGAGGGCGTCAAGGCCCTCGGCATGGAGACCTGCATGACGCTCGGCATGCTCGATCTTGAGCAAGCTGCTCGCCTGAAGCAGGCCGGTCTCGACTACTATAACCACAACATCGATACCTCTGAGCGCTACTATGGCGAGGTTATTTCAACCAGGACTTTTGCCGACCGGCTGAAAACGCTTGGGCACGTGCGCGCGGTTGGGATGAAAGTCTGCTGCGGCGGCATTGTCGGGATGGGAGAAGAAAAGACCGATCGCATCGACATGCTGGTCACGCTCGCGAACCTGCCCGAGCCGCCGGAAAGCGTGCCGATCAACATGCTTATTCCCATCGAAGGCACGCCGCTTGCCGCGGCCGACGCCATCGATCCGATCGATTTCGTCCGCATCGTTGCGCTCGCGCGGGTGATGATGCCGAAATCCTATGTAAGGCTGTCCGCCGGCAGGACGGCGATGAGCGACGAAACGCAGGCGCTGTGCTTCTTTGCCGGCGCCAATTCGATCTTTGTCGGCGACACGCTGCTGACGGCGGGAAATCCCGGCGAGGACAAGGATACCCTTCTGTTCCGGCGCCTCGGCATTGAGCCTATGGAACTCGCCACGCAATGAAGGAGGCAATTCTTGCCCGCTATGACGCAACCTTGCGGGGACTGGGGCGCAAGGACCGGTTGCGGACGCTCGCACCGCGCGCCGGGCTCGACTTCTCGTCGAACGACTATATCGGACTTGCCGCCTCCAAAAGACTGGGCGATGCGGTTTCGACGGCGATTGCGCGGGGCACGCCAGTGGGCGCCACCGGATCGCGGCTGTTGCGCGGCAATGCACCGGAACATGAGCAACTGGAGGCGGACGCAGCGGCATTTTTCGGAGCCGAGCGTGCACTGTTCTTCGGCAGCGGCTATATCGCCAACTTCGCTCTGCTGACGGCCCTGCCGCAGAAAGGCGACCTGCTGGTCCTCGACGAGCTCGCTCATGCCAGCATGCATGAGGGTGCCCAGGCCGGGCGCGCTGAGTTCAAGCTGGCCGCGCACAACGACGTCGACGCTGTCGAGGACGCAATCACCCGCTGGCGCGCCGAAGGCGGCATGGGGCGGGTGTGGATCGCCTTCGAAAGCCTTTACAGCATGGATGGCGACCGTGCGCCGATGGAGAGCCTGGTCGCGCTGGCTGATCGGTACCAGGCATTCATCGTCGTCGATGAAGCGCATGCCACCGGCGTCTGGGGACCGGACGGCCGGGGACTGGCCGCCGCGTATGAAGGCCGCGACAACATCGTCACGCTCCACACATGCGGCAAGGCGCTTGGCGCATCCGGCGCGCTCGTTACCGGACCGCGAACACTGTGCGACTATCTTATCAACCGGTGCCGGCCATTCATCTATGCGACCGCACCATCGCCGCTGATGGCAGTCGCGGCACGTGAGGCGCTGACTATTCTGTCTGACGAGCCTATGCGTCGTGCTCAGTTGCACGAGCGTGTCGCTTTCGCGAGCCGGCAATTGGCCGAACGCTGCGGCGTGATGCCCAGCGGCTCGCAGATCCAGCCGCTTGTGATCGGCGATAACAGCCGCACCATGGCGGTGGCGGCAGGACTGCAGGCACGCGGCTTCGACATACGCGGCATTCGCCCGCCGACAGTGCCTGAGGGTACGTCGCGCCTGCGCATTTCGCTGACTCTCAACGTCGACGAAGCCGACATTTCCGCCATGGTCGAGGCTCTCGTCGGAGTGTTGGCCACAGCATGACCAAACGCATCGTCGTCACCGGAACAGACACTGGAATTGGCAAGACAGTGTTTTCGGCCGGACTTGCCGGGCTGCTCGACGGCTTCTACTGGAAGCCGGTGCAATCGGGCCTCAACGAGGAGACCGACAGCGAGGTCGTCGCCCGGCTTTCCGGCTTGCCCGACGGACGCGTGCTGCCCGAAGTCTATCGACTGACGATGCCGCTGTCGCCGCATCGATCAGCCGAAATCGACGGCGTCGCGATCGAGGCCGACGATCTTTCATTTCCGGTCCTGCCGACACCGCTCGTCATCGAAGGCGCCGGCGGGCTGATGGTGCCGCTCAATCGACAGACAAGGTTCATTGACATATTCGAACAATGGCGGCTGCCGGTCATACTGTGCGCCCGCACCGCGCTTGGCACCATCAATCATACGCTGTTGTCGATCGAGGCCCTGAGAGCCCGCTCCATCCCGCTCATCGGCATTGCCTTCATTGGCGAAGAGGTGGCCGATACACAAAGGACAATCGTGGAATTCGGCGGCGTGCCGCAGCTGGGCAGGCTGCCGCACCTCGGTCCGCTGACGGGTGAAACGTTGAGAGATGCAATGATTTCCGGCTTCGACCTGGCCATGATTGCCGGAGGCGACTGATGGCGGAGTCTCGAGTCTGGCATCCGTTCACGCAGCACGCGCTAGAGCCCTCGCTCCCTGAAATCGTGCTGACTGAAGGCGCCTATCTCCACAAGGCCGACGGCTTCCGCATCCTCGATGCGATTTCTTCCTGGTGGGTCGTCACCCATGGCCATCGCCACCCCCGCATCATGAAGGCCATCGAGACGACCGCCTCGAGCCTCGACCAGATCATCTTCGCGGGCTTCACCCACGAGCCGGCCGAACGGCTGGCCGAGGCGCTTGTAGGCATCGCACCCGCCGGCCTCCACCGGGCGTTCTATTCCGACAGTGGCTCGACCTCAGTCGAAGTCGCGCTGAAGATGGCGCTCGGCTATTTCCGTAACATCGGCGCGTCGCGTTCGCGCATCGCCGTCATGGAGCACAGCTATCATGGCGACACCATCGGCACGATGAGCGTCGGCGCCCGTGGCGTCTTCAACGCCGCCTATGAGCCTTTGCTGTTCGAGGTCGACACCATCCCCTTCCCGGCCGCCGGGCGCGAGCAGGAAACGCTGGATCGGTTCGAGGCCGTTAGCCGCGACCGGCGCGCAGCCGCGCTGATCGTCGAGCCGCTGGTGCTTGGCGCCGGCGGCATGCTGATGTATCCGGCCTGGGTTCTTGCCGAATTGAAGAGGATCGCCGAAGCCTCCGGCACGCTCGTGATCGCCGATGAAGTGATGACCGGCTGGGGGCGCACCGGAACCATGTTTGCCTGCGAACAGGCGTCCGTCTCGCCCGACATCTTGTGCACCTCGAAAGGTCTGACCGGTGGTACCATCCCGCTGGCCGCCACGATCGCCACCGATGCCATCTTCCACGCTCACTTTTCGGAGGATCGCAAGAAGACGTTTTTCCATTCGAGCTCCTACACCGCCAATCCGATCGCCTGCGCGGCAGCACTTGCCAATGTCGAGATCTGGCGTGACGAGCCGGTGGCCGAGCGGATCGCGGTCTTGAGCGCGAGGCAGGCCGCGGGGCTGCAACGCTTCCGGGACAATCCATATTTCACCGACTGCCGGACAACCGGCACCATCGCGGCACTCGACCTACGCACCGGCTCAGCCGGTTATCTGGCCGAGATCGGGCCAAAACTGCGCGCTTTTTTCCTTGAGCGCGGCCTGTTGGTGCGCCCGCTCGGCAATGTCCTCTATCTTCTGCCGCCCTATTGCATCACCAGCGACGAATTGGACGGGCTCTATGACGCGATAGAGGAGGCCGGCGAACGCTTCGGCTCGCGGCCATGAACCTATCGTCGCGCGTTCTCGGCTTCGGCCATCATGCGCCGACGCGCAAGGTCGAGAACCCGGAAATCGAAGACCGGCTCGGGCTTGAGCCCGGCTGGATCGAGCGGCGCACCGGAATTCGCTCGCGCTTCTGGGCAACAGACGAAGACACGCTGTCGGGCCTTGCCGCCTCTGCCGGCGACATGGCGCTGACCAATGCCGGTATCGACCGCGGCGACGTCGGTCTACTCTTGCTCGCCACGTCGACGCCCGATCACCTTCTGCCGCCAAGCGCGCCGCTGGTCGCACATCGGCTGGGGCTAGGCCGCGCCGGAGCGATCGACCTGACCGGCGCCTGCGCCGGCTTCATCTATGCGCTGATGTTCGCCGACGGGTTCACCCGCCTGCACGGCAAAGCGAGCCTTGTCATCGCCGCCAACATCCTCAGCCACCGCATCAATTTGGCCGAGCGCGCCAGCGCCGTGCTGTTTGCCGATGCCGCCGGCGCCATGGTGATCAGTCCTTGCGATGACCCGGATCGAGGCATTCTCGGCGCTTCGGTGGATTCCGACGGCTCGCGCTACGGGCTAATCCAGATTCCCGCCGGGGGAAGCAACACTCCGTTCCATGCCGACCTCGACCTCGCGCAGACACGGATGACGATCACTGACGGCCGTGAAGTATTCAGCAAGGCCGTGGAGATGATGACCGCCTGCTCGAGAGATGCGCTCACTGCTGCCCGACTGAGGCCGCAAGACCTCGATCGTTTCGTGCCGCATCAGGCCAATGCGCGCATTTTCGACGCGGTCGGCAGGAACCTCGGCATCGCTGATCACTCGATCGTCAAGACGATCGCCGAATATGGCAACTCTTCCGCCGCGACGATCCCGCTCTCATTGTCGCTGGCCCATCGGGCGCAGCCGTTTCGGCCTGGCGAGAAAGTCCTCTTGGCGGCAGCGGGTGCGGGTCTCAGCGGCGGCGCGCTTGTGGTGGGAATTTAGCAAAGCAATGCTTGCGCACAGGACTGCTCATGAATGAGACTATGAGAATGGCTCAATACGCAAATAGTCGCCGGCAAGCTCCATAGAGCTGGGGTCCGTGCGGTGCTCCGCGATGTCTAAGTATCGACCCGCTTGCTCAAATCGCAGCGCTCATCGAAGGCCAGCAATACCTCATGCAGAGCGAAAATCCCCAACCGCCCGTTTCAAAGACGCTCGCCCCATTTCGAAACAAGGTGTTTCGCTCAATTTGGGCGGCCACCCAGATTTCCAGCCTCGGTTGGCTAGTGCAAACGGTCGCCATCAGTTGGCTTATGGCAACGATTTCAGCGTCCGACCTCATGGTGGCACTCGTCCAGGCCGCATCCACATTGCCGGTGTTCTTCCTCTCAGTTTTCGCCGGAGCCATTGCCGACAACTTCAGCCGCCGGTGGGTGATGTTTGCGGGACACTGCCTGATAGCATCGGCGTCGACGACGCTGATGATTTCTGTGGGTCTGGGATTTGTCAGTCCTTGGCTGATTCTCGGGTTAGGTTTCCTGGCCGGCTGCGGCTTTGCCTTGAATGATCCGGCTTGGCACGCTTCGGTCGGCGATATCCTTCACAAACGCGACATTCCGGCCGCAGTGACGCTTATGTCCGTCGGATACAACATTGTGCGCAGCGTTGGTCCAGCCTTGGGGGGCGTGATCCTGGCCGTCTTTGGGCCGCTGGCCGCTTTCGCCTTGGCTGCGGTGAGTGATCTGGCGCCCATAAGCGCGATATGGCGCACCAAATGGGAGGTCCGCTCTTCGCCTCTCCCTCGTGAGAGAATGACGACGGCAATTCATGACGGAGTGCGCTTTACGGCGATGTCTTTGGAGATCAGGGCAGCGACCGCCCGAGCCGCTCTTTTCGGGTTGGCAAGCATCTCCATTCTGGCGTTGCTCCCCCTCGTCGTCCGGGATCAGTTGAAGAGTGGGCCAATTGTCTACGGTATCTTATTGGCCGGCTTCGGCATGGGTGCTTTCATCGCGGGTATGGGCAACGGCTTCTTGAGGAAGGTCACGTCTCAAAACAGGCTGGTGGCCTTCGCCTCTGTGGCTTGTGCAGTCTGTTGCCTCTCCCTTGCCCTTACATCGTCGCTTCCTGTGGCGGCCATTTCGCTGGCGCTCGGCGGAGCGGGTTGGCTTATCACCTGGACGGGCATTGACGTGTCGGTGCAGTTGGCAAGCCCAAGGTGGGTTGTAGGCCGCACGCTCTCCATTTACTACGCCTTGAGCGCAGGCGGTATGGCTGCTGGCAGCTGGATCTGGGGTTCTGTCGCGCAAAACTATTCCTTGACCTCAGCATTGGAGGGCGCCGCAGGCGCTCTGTTGCTGGTTGCAGCAGCGGGGATCGTGTTGCCGGTCCGTCCCTGGGAAGAAACCGATCAAGAAAGTTCAGTTTTTCATCCGCCGGACGTGGCTCTCGATCTGAAACCCAGAAGTGGCCCTATCGTGGCCAAGGTCGAGTATTTGATATCGGAGGAAAATATCGAGGCCTTTCTGGGCTCCATGCGCACGCGGCGACACGTCCAGAGCCGTGCCGGTGCACGAAACTGGACGCTCCAGCGAAATCTGCAAACACCGTCACTTTGGACGGAGACATTCCGCACCCCCACCTGGATGGACTTTCTCCGCCTAAATCATCGACTCACCGCAGCAGATAAGGAAGTCGCCCAGCATCTCCTGTCACTGCATGAAGGAGAGGTGCCTCCGCAGACAGTGCTTTCGATTGAACGGACGACCGAGGCAATTCGTACCCGTACCTCGACAATCTTTTCTCGTCCTCCAAGATGACGCCATCAAGCTGCTGTCCAGGGACAGGGTGGATCACCGGTGCTTTGCAGAGCACAGCCTCACACCGAGAGCAGCGTGCTCCGGGTTGTGCGCTTTCGCGCGCACCCAGGCGAGATGATGGTGAACGCGGCGTCAAGTGGAAGTCCCCTGCATACGCTTGCGGAGTCTTCTGCGAGAGCCCATGCCGACGAGCGCCAAACAAGGTCTGATGCCTTTCGGCGTCGTGGCCTCAACTCATCGATTCGCGAGAAAAGCATCGAATGCAGCAGCAACGGCGCGAACAACAAAGCGGTGCTCCGGCCGCACGCGGATGAAGCCGTTTTCGACGTCCAGGATCCCCTCCTCAGCCAGCGTCACCAAACTCTCAACTGAATCGAGAAAACGAGCTGGTTCGATTTCGTGGGCGGCACAGATGGTCGGCACGTCGGCCTCCAAATCGCACATCAGTCGCTCGATGATCGCTGCGCGCACCCGGTCATCGTCGGTCAGACGGTGACCCTTTGATGTCGCCAGACGTCCACTTGCGATGTGCCGGGCGTAAGAATCCCGTGTTACTTCGTTCTGAACATACCCCTCGCGGACTCGGCCAATAGCCGACGCGCCGAAGCCGATCACGTTTTGCAAGTATCGGCCGAGTATCCCAGCGAATTACGCCGTAGGCGCCCGGTCTTCTGGCGCTAGCGCAAGTTCGTCGTCCGGCGGAGCGAAATGATCGAGCCCGATCTCCCGGTAGCCAGCGCCAACCAGTGTCTCGGCGACAGTTGCAGCCTGTTCGGCGCGAAGATCGCCGTCCGGTAGACCTGCCTGCTCGATTAGGCGCTGATTCTTTATCACGGAAGGAATATGCGCGTATCCGAACACCGCAAGCCGGTTGGGGCGCATGGCGACCGCAGCCATCGCGGTCTGGATGCAGGACTGCAC
>NZ_RZRR01000921.1:0-2168 GCF_003998555.1 Mesorhizobium sp. M7A.F.Ca.CA.002.09.1.1
CAGATTGAGGCCTTGCAGGGCAGGGAAGTCCAGCAGCGGCGTATCCGGCAGACGTCCGAGAGCCAGAATGATGGTCGCGCAGGCCAGTGCCGCTGCGGCGGCGGCAAACTGGATGGTGCGCCGCTGGCCGATCGGCTGGGCAAGGAGCGACGTCCTGCCCAGCCAGGCCGGCAGCACGATGGCCGCGATCACAGCCACTGTGGCTGCGGCAAACGCGGCACTGCCGACGTTCGGGAATGGGATGTAGAGTCCTCGGCTGGTGAGCAGGAAGCCCCAGGCTTCGTGCGCGCTGCGCGGCGTCGGCAGGTGCGTGATGATCGCATACCAGAAGAAAACCTGGAGGATCAGCGGAATGTTGCGGAAGATGTCCACATAGGTACGGCCGAGCAGCCGCGCCAAATCGTTCGAAGACGTCCGCGCCAGACCGACGATCGTTCCCACGATCGTCGCCAGTATCAGGCCGACGCTCCCCAGGAACAGCGTGTTGATGATGCCGATGAGGAAGTACCACCAATAGGGATCATTGGCCGTGGCGGGCAGCAGCGAGAAATTCACATCCCAACCCGTCGACTTGAACAGAAAGTCGAATCCGGAGGTGATCCCCTGATCAGCCAGGTTGCGGCGGGCGATCACGATGCCGGCAAGCACCATCGCGGCGATCGAGCCGACATAGAGGACCTGCAACAGCGCGTTGCGGACCTTTTGATTTCTCAGCAGGCTGACCATCCAAAGATCCTTGCCGAATTGTCGCCGACCCCGCCCGGCTGTGCCGGGCGGGGCCTGGAGCGGGTGAGTTAAGGACGGATCAGTCGATCACCAGCGGGAACAGGACACCGCCATTGTTCCAAAGGTTGGTCAACTCGCGGTCCATCTTGTAGGGCGAGTCCTTGCCGAGGTCGCGCTCGAAGATTTCGCCGTAATTGCCGACGTTCTTGATCACCTTGTAGGCCCAGTCATCATCGAGACCGAGACCCTTGCCCATGCCTGGCGTGACGCCGAGGAACTTGGCGACTTGCGGCGAGGTCGGCTTGGCCTTGACCTCGTCGACGTTCTTGGAGGTGATGCCTTCCTGCTCGGCGAAGATCAGCGTGCTCAGCGTCCAGTTGGCGATGTCAACCCAATTGTCGTCGCCTTGGCGCATGATCATGACTTCAGGCTCGACGGCGAGCACGTCGGGCAGGATGACATGGTCGTCGACCTTGCTCTTGGCGATGCGCGCAATGGCGAGCGTCGGGCCCCACTGCGCATAGAGATCGCAGCGTCCGGAGAAATAGGCCTGCTCGAGCTCCTCGGTCTTTTCGATGAGCACGGGTTCGAGCTTGATGCCAAGCTTGGCCGTATAGGCCGCGACCTGCTGTTCCTGCGACGTGCCGGCGGGAATGCAGATCGTGCCGCCGGCCGCATCCTTGAGCGACTTGAGGTTTAGCTCCTTGTGCGCCATCACCTTGGTCGTTCCGAGGTAATAGGACATGGAAAATTGCAGGCCGAGCTCGGTGTCGCGGCTGAGCGTGCCGCCTGACGCCTTGATGATGATGTCGACATCGCCCGATTGCAGGGACGGCCAGCGCTGCGCCCAGCTGATCGGAACGACCTTCAGTTTTGCCGGGTCGCCGAGCACGGCCGTGGCCACCGCCCGGCAGAGATCAATGTCCATGCCCTTCCAGTTGCCCTTGTCGTCGACTTCGGCGAAGCCGAGGTAAGACCCGTCATGGCCGGTGCAGTTGAGCACGCCGCGCGCCTTGACGGCTTCCAGCGTCTTGCCGCCGGCGGCTTCTGCCGGCGCTGCAAAATGCACAAGTCCAAGGGCCATGGCTGCGGCCCCCCATTTCATCGTCTTCATGTTCCGTCTCCACTGTTGAGGTTGTTTGGTTTCTTGTTGTTGGAGGCCCAAAAGTTCTCTTTCGGAGCTCGGTCTCAAAGCCGCTCCTAGTCGGAAAGCGGGGTCGGTTTCGGCACGGAGGAAATCTTCAGATCGCTGCCCCAGTCCTGCTGGGCGAGCCATCGGTGAAGGGCGGCGACCGCCTTCACGCGCAGGTGCCCGCGCGGGACGATCAGGTAGAATCCAGGAACTTCTTCCGGCCGCATATCGGCAAGGGCGTCGCGCCCGACCGGAGCGACCAGCGCGCCCGACCTCAAATCTTCCTCGGCGTCGATGACGGAGACGAGAC
>NZ_RZRR01000922.1:0-2166 GCF_003998555.1 Mesorhizobium sp. M7A.F.Ca.CA.002.09.1.1
CCGTACTGGCCCGCCGGCGTGCTGGTGCAGCTTCCCGACCAGTTCTTCCGTGACGAGATGGCAGCCCAGGGCATCGAGCTGCCGCCGGCGGGCCAGTACGGCGTCGGACACTGGTTCATGCCGCAGGACGCGGCCCTTCGCGCCCATATCGAGGACATCATTGCCGAATCGGCGCAATCCGAGGGACTTCCGCTCATCGGTTTCCGTGACGTGCCCGTCGACAATTCGTCGCTGTCGAAGGCGCCCGACATCGTGGCATCCGAGCCGTTCCATCGGCAGATCTTCATCGGCCGCACGCCAGACATTACCGATGACGAGGAATACGAGGCCAGGCTCTATCTGCTGCGCAAGGTCATCTCGGGCCGCATCTATGCCGAGAACGACAACAAGGACATCGGCGCCTATTGCGTGTCGCTGTCGGCGCGCACCATCGTCTACAAGGGCATGTTCCTGGCTTATCAGGTCGGGGCCTACTACAAGGACCTCAAGGACCCGCGCTTCGAAACCGCGCTGATCCTCGTCCACCAGCGCTTCTCGACCAACACGTTCCCGTCATGGAAGCTGGCGCATCCCTACCGCATGGTCGCCCACAATGGCGAGATCAACACCGTGCGCGGCAACAACAACTGGATGGCTGCGCGCCAGGCGTCGGTCGATTCCGAACTGTTCGGCAACAACATCTCGAAGCTGTGGCCGATTTCCTATGACGGCCAATCCGACACCGCCTGCTTCGACAATGCGCTCGAGTTCCTGTTCCAGGGCGGGTACAGGCTCAGCCATGCCATGATGATGCTGATTCCGGAAGCCTGGGCCGGCAACAAGCTCATGGATGCCGATCGCAAGGCCTTCTACGAATACCATGCGGCATTGATGGAGCCGTGGGACGGACCGGCGGCGGTGGTCTTCACCGATGGCCGCCAGATCGGCGCCACGCTCGACCGCAATGGCTTGCGCCCGGCACGCTACATCGTCACCGACGATGACCGCGTCATCATGGCCTCGGAAGCCGGCGTGCTGCCGGTGCCGGAGGAGAAGATCGTCAAGAAGTGGCGGCTGCAGCCCGGCCGCCTGCTGCTGATCGACCTGGAGAAGGGGCGCATCGTCTCCGACGAGGAGCTCAAGTCGGAGATCGCGACCAAGCATCCCTACAAGACCTGGCTCGCCAACACGCAGCTGATCCTCGAAGATCTGAAGCCGGTCGAACCGCGCGCGTTGCGCAAGGATGTCAGCCTGCTCGATCGTCAGCAGGCATTCGGCTACAGCCAGGAGGACACCAAGCTGTTGATGTCGCCTATGGCGACGACAGGCCAGGAAGCGGTGGGCTCGATGGGCACCGACACGCCGATCTCGGCGATGTCGGACAAGTCGAAGCTGCTCTACACCTATTTCAAGCAGAACTTCGCCCAGGTCACCAACCCGCCGATCGACCCGATCCGCGAGGAGCTGGTGATGAGCCTGGTGTCCTTCATCGGGCCGCGGCCCAACATCTTCGACCTTGTCGGCAATTCGCGCCGCAAGCGGCTCGAAGTGCGCCAGCCGATCCTGACCAATGGCGATCTCGAGAAGATCCGCTCCATCGGCCACACCGAGGACCGTTTCGACACCAAGACGATCGACATCACCTATGGCTCCGCCGAAGGCGCCGCGGGCATGCAGGGCGCCATCGATCGGTTGTGCGAGCGGGCGGAGGCGGCGGTTGCCGGCGGCTACAACATCATCATCCTGTCCGACCGCCAGGTCGGGCCCGACCGCATCGCCATCCCGGCGCTGCTGGCGACGGCGGCGGTCCATCATCACCTGATCCGCAAGGGGCTGCGCACCTCGGTCGGCCTCGTCGTCGAATCCGGCGAGCCGCGCGAAGTGCATCATTTCTGCTGCCTCGCCGGCTATGGCGCCGAGGCGATCAATCCCTACCTCGCCTTCGACACGCTGCTCGACATGCACAAGCGCGGCGAACTGCCGAAGGAAGTGGACGCCTACGAAGTCGTCTCGCGCTACATCAAGTCGATCGGCAAGGGCATCCTCAAGGTGATGTCCAAGATGGGCATCTCGACCTACCAGTCCTATTGCGGCGCGCAGATTTTCGACGCCATCGGCCTGAAGACCGATTTCGTGCAGCAATACTTCACCGGCACCGCGACGCTGATCGAAGGCGTCGGCCTGGAC
>NZ_RZRR01000923.1:0-2155 GCF_003998555.1 Mesorhizobium sp. M7A.F.Ca.CA.002.09.1.1
GGGCTGGCGAATGCACCGTGCTCGGCGGTCCTTCCGGTGCCGGCAAGAGCTCGATCCTGAAGATGCTCTACGGCAACTACGCCGTCGACGAAGGCCAGATCATCGTCACGCATGATGATGGGCTGATCGACCTCGCCACCGCCAGCCCGCGCACCGTGCTGGCCATACGCCGGCAAACGATCGGCTATGTCAGCCAGTTCCTGCGCACCGTGCCGCGCGTCTCGGCGCTCGACGTCGTCGCCGAACCGCTGGTCGAGCGCGGCGAGAATCGCGAAGCCGCAAGGGACAAGGCGCGCGCCTTGCTGGCGCAGCTCAACCTGCCGGAGAAACTCTGGGCTTTGCCGCCTGCGACCTTCTCCGGCGGCGAGCAGCAGCGCGTCAACATCGCGCGCGGCTTCATCACCGAGCATCCGATCCTGCTGCTCGACGAGCCGACAGCCTCGCTCGATGCCAGGAACCGCGATGTCGTGATCGAACTCATCGCCGCCAAGAAGGCTGCAGGTGTCGCCCTGCTCGGCATCTTCCATGACCACGATGTACGCGAGGCGGTTGCCGACCGCATCATCGACGTCACCGCTTTCGCGCCCGGAAAAATCGCCGCATGACCAGGAAATTGTCCGAGACGCCGCTGGTCCACCCGACGGCGGATGTACAGAATTCGACGCTCGGCCGCTGGACCGAGATCGCCGACCGTAGCCGGGTCTCGGAAAGCGAACTTGGCGACTATTCCTACATGATGCAGGACTGCTCGGTCTGGTGTGCGACGATCGGCAAGTTCGCCAACATCGCGGCCAGCGTGCGCATCAACGCCACCAACCACCCGACCTGGCGGCCGACGCTGCATCACTTCACCTATCGCGCCTCGGACTACTGGGACGATGCCGAGCACGAGAGCGAATTCTTCGCCCAACGCCGCGCCAAGCGGGTCACCATCGGCCACGACACCTGGCTTGGTCACGGCTCGACCATCCTGCCCGGTGTCACCATCGGCGATGGCGCCGCGGTCGGCGCCGGCGCTGTCGTCTCGAAAGATGTAGCGCCCTATACGATCGTCGCCGGCGTGCCGGCAAAGCCGATCCGCGAGCGCTTCGATCGCCGCACGGCCGAACGCTACCAGGCGCTGGCCTGGTGGGACTGGGACCATGCAAGGCTGCGGGCCGCGTTGGATGACTTCCGGGAGCTCGAGGCCGAGGCGTTCTTGGAGAAATATGGCGGATAGCGACGCCAGGAACGGGCTGTCACTGACGCTGGGCAGCGGGGGCAAACCGCCCCCGCCCCTGCTATCCGCATGACGTGCCTCTCGACACCGGCATCGACGCCATGACGGCCCTTGTCTGGAACGCCTGAAGGACGGCCTCGCCATCGCCGGCGCGCGACGGGCGAGTATATGCGCATCAAGTGGTGCCGTCTGGCCACCGGCGCCAGCTCGCCAGGCCTGCATTCCACATCACCTTCGACTGCTGATCCTGGGCCGGCCGCAGACTCCGGCCTGTGGAGCGTAACAAAACTGACATCATCGCGACACGGCAGGTTCATGTGGCTGCGTTAGGCGAGAGCCTGACGATCAATGGTCCCGGACTGGAACCTGCCCCCATGCCAGCAAATTCCGCCACGCTCGAAATCCGCGGTGTCACCCGACGATTTGGCAAGAACACTGCCGTCAGCGACATCAACATCGCGATCCCGCAGGGTCAGATGGTTGGCATTATCGGCCGTTCGGGCGCCGGCAAATCAACCCTCCTTCGCATGATCAACCGTCTCATCGATCCCAGCCAGGGGTCGATTTTTTTTGACGGCGCCGAGGTCTCGAAGCTGAGCGGTTCGCCGCTGCGGCGCTGGCAGCGTGACTGCGCCATGATCTTCCAGCAGTTCAACCTGGTGCCGCGCCTCGACGTGCTGACCAATGTGCTGCTCGGCAAGCTGAACCACCGCTCGACCATCACCAACCTGTTCGGCATGTTCTCCCGCGCCGAATGCGCCGAGGCGGTCGCGGCACTCGAGCGGCTCGACATCGTCCGCACCGCGCTGCAGCCCGCCGGCACCTTGTCGGGCGGCCAGCAGCAGCGCGTCGCCATCGCTCGTGCCATGATGCAGCAGCCCAGAGTGATCCTCGCCGACGAGCCGATCGCCTCGCTCGACCCGCTCAACGCCAAGG
>NZ_RZRR01000924.1:0-2154 GCF_003998555.1 Mesorhizobium sp. M7A.F.Ca.CA.002.09.1.1
GCAAAGGGCCGAAAGTGTAACCCATCTATCCAGAATGAACTGTCACCCATCTCTCGGGAAGGGCATTATTATCAATGGGTTTATTGACAGGTTCGCCACGAGGTTCGCCAAGCGCGTTACCAGCCGTACGACTCGGTCCATGCCCTGCACAGCCAACGCACCTGCGACGCTTCCCGGGAATAGAGTTCGGCATGGTCAATGTCGTCATGGCCGAGACATCCAACATCTGCCTGGTGGATGCCTCCGCTTCGGCGAGATAGACCCCAAGTGACTTCCGCAGACCATGCAGCGTAAGGCCCTTCGGCAATCCCGCGAGAGCGCACCAGTGGGTCATAGCACCGGTCAGAGATTTCGGCGAGAAAGGTTGGCCATATTCCGTGACTAGAACTGTTTCGCCGCGCCGGTCGGCGCGGAGATGCCAAAACAGCAGTTTCGCTACCCCGGAACTGCGCCGTGAAGGGCCAATCCATGATATGCCTGCCACTTCAAGGTTCTACCGTCCCTTGCCGTGCTGCCCAGTCGTATGGGTACAGACAGTAAAAATAGCCGGTACGCTCGGTGGCGATGTATTTGAGGTGGGTGCCGTTGGGCAGCCAGACGATGTCGCCAGGGCGGCATTCGTGGCGGCCGTCATCCAGTTCGATCGTCAGCGTGCCTTCATGGATGAACAGCACCTCGTCATAGGTCACGGTCCAGTCGATCGAGGCGTTCTCCAGATACTCGATGCCGCCGCCCATGGTCCGGCTGATCTCGGCATTGATCACGCGCGCGATCGAAGACGTTCCGGTCGGCGTGACCGATGGCTTTAGGGTCAACTCGCTGTGCTTGAAAATCTTGGCCTTGGACATCGTCATCCCTTTTTTGCGCGAAGATTGGCTTTGGAGGGAGTGACGCCGGACGGAGCCAGCCCGGCGAGCCATCTCGTCACCGGATCGAGCTTGCGCCCGGCATGTTCGAAATCGTCACGCCGACGCACAGCGCCGCGGACAAAATGTGCACCGACAAAGCGAAAGGGTTCGGGCGGGAAACCGCGCGTTACCGGACGAACCAGCGCCGAATGCGTCAGTTCCGATTCACCGTCAGTCAACAGGCCGGTGAGGATCTCGCCGCCGATATAAGCCATTGTCGTGCCATTGCCGGAAAAGCCATAGCCGTAAACGACATCGCGGTTGGCGCGCAAAGCGCCGAAAAGTGGCACGCCGCTCACCGTCCGGTCGATCGGGCCGTTCCATGATGTCTCGAGCGGAAAATCGGCGAGCGCCGGGTGGCCGTCCCGCAGCGCGCGACGCATTTCGGCGACACGGGGCGACTGGCCATGGAAACGCTGGTCGACGATGCCGCCGAAGCCAATAACGCCACCGCTGACGCCGACGGACAGCCGACCATCGCGCGTCGGAGACCAACCGCCAACGAAGACGCGGGAATCGATCATCAGCGGCGCCCGGCGGTAGCCGATCTTGTCGAGAAGGTCTGGAATGGGCTGTGACATGGCGTCGTCGCTGGAGATGTTGAAGATCGCAGGGGCCAGTTCCGGAATCGCGCCGGACCAGGCATTCATGGCAAGCACGACCTTGCCGCAGGATACAGTTCCTTTCGCCGTTTCCACCGTGAGCTTGCCCCGTCGTGAAAACCGCTTCATCGGCGACTTTTCATAGATCCGAACGCCGCGCTTTAGCGCTGCACGACGCAGGCCGCGCACCAGGAATCCGGGATGCACTGTTGCCGACGAAGCGTCGAACGCGCCGCCGAGGTGGCTCGTCGTGCCTGCCATCGCCGCGATCTCGTCGCGCGAAACGCGTCGCGCAGGCACGTAGCCATGCGCCGCCAGCTTGTTCAACGCGTCGTCCCAGGCGCCAAGCTGTGCTTCGCACGTCGCGCCCCAGATCCAGCCGATGCGATCGAACCAGGCGTCGATCGCCTCGACCTTGCAGAAAGCCTCGATGCCGCCGATCGCGGCTTCGGATGCCTTGATGATCGAAAGCGCGTCGGTTCCGTCGCGCAGGGCGACAAGCGCGCTGTATTTGGTCCATGCCGAAAGCACCATTCCGGAATTGCGGCCGCTCGGGCCACCACCACAAATGTCGCGCTCTAAAATGACAACATCGAAGCCTGGATTGTGCTCCTTGAGGCGGATGGCCGTCCACAATCCAAGAT
>NZ_RZRR01000925.1:0-2150 GCF_003998555.1 Mesorhizobium sp. M7A.F.Ca.CA.002.09.1.1
CCAGGCGCTGGGCCTCGCCCTGATCACCAATTTCCTGCGCTGGAGGCCCTAGAGCATGATCCCGAAAAGTGGACCCCGGTTTTCTCGGACAAACGGTCCCGTTTGTCCCGAGATCATGCTCAAGCAAAGGGGAAACCGATGAGCAAGAAGGGTTACTGGATGGCGATGGTCGAGGTGACCGATCCGGAAAACTATCCGCTATACATTGCCGCCAACAAAGCGGCTTTCGACAAATATGGCGCAAAATTCCTGACCCGCGGCGGTCAGTCGTCGAGCCCGGAAGGGTCGTCGGGCAATCGCCATGTCATCATCGAGTTCGAGAGCTACGCGGTCGCACTCGCCTGCTTCCATTCGCCCGAATACCAGGCGGCGCTGAAGTTCCGACGTCTCTATTCGACATCGCATTTCGCCATTGTGGAAGGCGCCTGAACGGATGATCCTTTTCCCCGCCATCGATCTCAAGGACGGCCAGTGCGTGCGCCTGAAGCACGGCGACATGGCCACCGCGACCATCTACAACGATGATCCTGCAGCGCAGGCGCGGGCCTTCGAGCAACAGGGCTTCGAATGGCTGCATGTCGTCGACCTCAACGGCGCTTTCCAGGGCCAGAGCGTCAACAGCGCGGCGGTCGGCGCCATCCTCAAGGCGACGAAGAACCCTGTGCAGCTCGGCGGCGGCATCCGCACGCTGGCGCAGATCGAGGACTGGCTCGATCGCGGGCTGGCCCGTGTCATCCTCGGCACGGTGGCGGTGCGTGACCCGGACCTGGTCAGACAGGCCTGCAAGGCGTTTCCGGGCAAGGTCGCCGTCGGCATCGACGCCAAGGGCGGCAAGGTCGCCGTCGAGGGCTGGGCCGAGGCGTCGAGCCTCGGCGTCGTCGAACTGGCGAGGAAATTCGAGGGCGCCGGAGTCGCCGCCATCATCTACACCGATATCGATCGCGACGGCGTTTTGACAGGCATCAACTGGGACGCCACCATCGATCTCGCCGATGCCGTATCGATCCCGGTCATCGCGTCGGGCGGCCTCGCCTCGATCGCCGACATCATGCGCATGACCATGCCCGATGCGCAAAAGCTCGAAGGGGCGATCTCCGGGCGCGCGCTCTATGACGGCCGCATCGATCCGGCCGAGGCCCTGGCGATCCTGCAGGGCAGGGCGGAGACGCGGACGTGAAAATCTCCATCATCCTGGCCTCCTACGACAGCGGTCATTACCATGGCGGCATGGGCCAGGGCCCGGACGCACTGATATCAGGCGGGCTCGTCGACGCGCTGACCATGGCCGGCCATGACGTTACGGTGGAAGACATCGGCAGGGTCGGAGACATCCAGGAGCGCGAGATCGCCACCGGCTTTGCTGTCTGCAACGCGGTTGCGACCGAGGTTCGCCTTGCCCGTGACGCCGGTCGGTTTCCCATCGTCCTTGCGGGAAATTGCCTGACATCAGCCGGTGCGGTCGCCGGCGAGGACGCCGATGCGATCATCTGGGCCGACCAGCATGGCGACCTCAACACGCCCGAGACATCGGCATACGGCTTTCTCGACGGCATGGCGCTGGCGACGGTGCTTGGCCTGTGCTGGAGGCCGATGGCGTCGGCCATTCCCGGCTTCAAGCCGATCGATCCGTCGCGTTGCGTGCTCGTCAACGCGCGCGATCTCGATCCGGACGAGAAGCGGCTGCTGGAGACGCTGCCGATCGTGCGGACGGAATGCGCCGGGGTGGCCCAGGCGACCGAAAGACTGAAGATCGCCGGCGCCAAACGCGTGCACATGCACCTCGATATGGACGTGCATGATCCCCGCGAGTTGCAGGCCAACCGCTATATCACTTCGGGCGGCCCGAGCCCGGAGCAGTTGCGCGACGCCACTTGCGCCATGGCGCTTGCGGTGCCGGTCGTCGGCATCACCGTCTCCGCCTACGATCCGGCTTTCGACGCGCAGGCCGATGTTCCGCCGCTGGTCGGCCAGTTGCTGAACGATCTCATCGCCACGATAGAGGGCCGCTGATGCTGAAAGCCCGTGTCATCCCCTGTCTCGACGTCAAGAACGGCCGTGTCGTCAAGGGCGTCAACTTCGTCGATCTCGTCGACGCCGGCGATCCGGTCGAGGCGGCCAAGGCCTATGACGCGGCCGGCGCCGACGAGATC
>NZ_RZRR01000926.1:0-2140 GCF_003998555.1 Mesorhizobium sp. M7A.F.Ca.CA.002.09.1.1
CTCGACAGCCTCGACCCCTCCGTCGCTCCCGGGGTTTCGAACCTCGAGCCGGGCTTCGGCGGCCTGACCATCCGCGAGGCGACGCGCCTTCTGCAAGGATTGAAGGGGCTCAACATCATCGGTGGGGACGTCGTCTGCCTGATGCCGACCAAGGACAGCCCCAACCAGATCACGGCGCAGGTCGCCATGGTGATGATGTACGAACTGATCTGCCTGATCGCCGCAAAGAATGCCGAGACGCACTGACGCGTGGCCTTGGCCGCTACAGGAGCGCGCCGACGCCATCGGTGATGGCGTCGCGGCTCGCGGCTCCGGACTTTCGATGCCGGTTGCCGATGCGGTGGCGCCATTCTTTCGCTGTCTCCTGTTCTCTTAAATGAATTATGTTGACTATTGACGAACTTTCGGCAAGCGTTCCTTGAGGCCGCCAAGAGCCCAAACTAGAGGTGAACCATGAACCGCAAGATCCTTCTACTCATCGCCCTCGCGGCCGCCACGCCGGCGGCAGCACAGCCGCCGAGCTTCGCCGCCGACGGTAAACTGCAAGCCTGCGTCGATCCCACTTTCCCGCCGATGGAATTCATCAAGACGGCGGGCGAGGCTCCCGTTGGCGTCGACATCGACGTCATCAAGGCGCTGGCCGCGCACTGGAAGGTCGACGCCAGTATCACGACGATGGACTTCAGCGGCCTGCTTCCCGGCCTGGAATCGAAGCGCTGCGACATCGTCATCAGCGGCGCTTTGCTGAAACCCGAACGGCTGGAGAAGCTGAGCGGCGTGCCTTATCTGAAGACCGGCGTCGTCATGATCGGCAAGGCCGACGATGCGTCCGCCTACAAGAGCTATGAGGATTTCTCCGGCAAGACCATCTCCGTCCAGTCCGGCACTTCCTATATAGGCCTGCTGGACAAGGTGAACGAGGACCTGGCCAAGGCCGGCCGCGACAAGATCACCATGCAGACCTATCCCAAGCAGACCGATGCGATGCAACAGGTGGTGCTGGGTCGCGCGGTCGCGACGATCAGCCAGGACACCGAATTCGCCTACCGCGACTTGCAGCAGCCCGGTGAGTTGAAGATCGTCTACTCGGCCGGCGCGCAGGATCAGTACGCGGCCTATTTCCGCAAGGATGAGGCTGACGCGGCGGCGGTCGCCGCTACTGTCAAGGAGCTTGCCGCGAACGGCACCATGAAGACCATCGCCGAGACGTGGAAGCTTCCGATGTCGACCATCAGTGGCATCGGTCAGTAACGGCGCGATCGGCAGGGTTCCGTGAGCTTTGACTTTGGCTTGTTCTGGTCGACACTTTTTTCCGGGACGTTCTTCAGGGCGGCGCTGGTAGCGCTCGCCCTGACAATACTCGCGCATGCGGCGGCGATCCTCCTGTCGCTGCCGCTTGCCTTGGCGCTCAACGGGCAAAACAAGGTGCTGCGCTGGGGAGCGACGGCCTATATCGCTGTTTTCCGCGCACTGCCGGCGCTTCTGCTGCTGCTGTTCGTCTGGAACGGCCTGCCGCAAATATGGCCGATCTTCCGCGAGACCTGGTTTTCGCCCTTCATCGCGGCCCTCCTGGCGCTGACGCTGAACGAGGCCGCCTATCAGGTCGAGATCAACAGGGCGGCGCTCAGCGCCGTCGAAGAAGGGCAGTTTCAGGCCGGCGCCGCACTTGGCCTGCGCAAGCCGCAAGTGTTCTTCCTGATCGTCGTGCCGCAGGCGCTGCGCATCGCCCTGCCGCCGACCGTCAACGAGTTCATCACGCTGCTCAAGACCACGTCGCTGGCCTCGGTGATCTCATTGACGGAACTGATGGCGGTCACCCAGCAAAGCGTCGCCTCAACGTTCCGCTATGCCGAGTTCTACGCCGTCACCTCCCTCTACTACCTGGCGATGGTCTATGTACTGATGATCCTGCAGAAGCGGATCGAACGGCGCTTCGCCTGGGCCAAGCCCCACGCGGCCGGAAACGATACCGACAAAGTGCCCCATCACGCATGACGGGCACAAAACGGTGGGCCGCAGCGTGCGGCACGCCATTGACATCCATCGACGCGACGGCATGACGCTGCTCCGAAAGGGCGCCAGATGCCTGAGCCGCGCAGCAATTCAGGGGGACGCGTAATGTCAGGGGCTAGTTCAGAAC
>NZ_RZRR01000927.1:0-2133 GCF_003998555.1 Mesorhizobium sp. M7A.F.Ca.CA.002.09.1.1
CGTGCAGGGAGCGGATGAGGTCGATGCCGTTGCCATCGGGCAGGCCGACATCGACCAGCGTCATGGCGAAGGGTTGGTCGACGAGCAGGGCCTTGGCCTGCGCGATCGACCCGGCGAAAAACAGCTCCTCCTGAGCGTAGCCAAGGCCCCTCAGGATCGAGCGCAACCGCACCTGCATCATCGGCTCGTCCTCGACGACAAGCAGCGGGCTCGGCAGCAGTGCTTCCGATGGCAGGTCGATGGCGGGATGTTCCTTGGACGACATGAACCTCGACGCGAATGGCGGCTTTCACCTGTAGCAGCCGGGCGGAAAATACCCAACCGATCGTACCCAGTCTGCCATGGATCGGTTGCCGCCGACATAGCTGGGATCAGGTAGAGCGAGCCGGGTATGGCCGTTTGTAACAGCGCCCGTGCGGGAGGCGCTTTTCGTGACATCCAACGGTTGCCTCCAAGCCCGATCCTGCTGCAATCGGAGGAGAGACAATGCGTCAACATCTGCTGAACGGTTGGCTCGTGGCAGCCCTGGTCGCGACGACCTGCCTGCTCGGCGTGACCGCTTACGCGGAGGTGAAGGAAGACATCTCGCGCGTCGCCTGCACGCATGGAGGACAGGCTCCCGGCGAGCGGGGCGCACGGTGTGATACCTGTGCCGCCGCGCGATGCGATGTGCGCGCATCAGGAGCCTGAGCGGCAGCCGTCAGGGGACCGCATGAGCGGCAATCCGCCAGCCAAAACGGCGCTTGCATCCGGGCACGATCCGCGCAGCCGAGATAGAATTTCCGATCAGACAAGCCGGATGTTGCGTGCGGGGCTGAATCCCTTGCCGCGCAAGGGTTTCAGACGCGGGCGCCGTCGAATTTTTCGCGCGCCGCCTTGACGCGCATGGTGTTGGCGCGCGCCCATTCGCTCAGTGCGCTGACGGGGATCAGCAGCTCGTGGCCGAGCTCGGTCAGCTCATAATCGACGCGCGGCGGAATGGTTGGAAACACGGTGCGGGTGACGAAGCCGTCACGCTCCAGCCCGCGCAAGGTGGTGGTCAGCATCTTCTGCGAGATGCCGCCGACGGCTGCGCGCAATTCGTTGAAACGCAGCGGTCCGTCGCCCAGCTTGCCGACGACCAGAACGGTCCATTTGTCGCCGACGCGCTGCAGGATTTCCGAGATGGCGCGGCAGTCTTCGGAGCGGTGTGGGTGCCTCGGTAACAAAAAAGTGCCTTCTTGTGCATCGCGTTTGCAGTATCTCATATAGCGCAGGTATCCAAATGATACCAGTACTTCGTGCAAGGAGAGCCCTTATGTCCAAACCCAAAATTGCCATCGTCGTCGGATCGACGCGCGCCGCTCGTTTCGCCGATGTGCCAACCCAATGGATCGCCAAGATCGCCAAGTCGCATGCCGACATCGATGTCGAGATCGTCGACCTTCGCGACTTCCCGCTGCCGTTCTTCGACGAAGTCGCATCCTCCGCATGGGCGCCGTCGCAGAACGAAGTGGCACAGCGCTGGCAGAAGAAGGTCGCCGAATTCGACGGCTTCATCTTCACCGCCGCCGAATACAATCATGGCCCGACGGCGGTGCTGAAGAATGCCATCGACTACGCCGCCAACGAATGGAACAAGAAGCCGGCCGGCTTCGTCGGCTATGGCAGCGTCGGTGGCGCTCGCGCCGTCGAACAGCTCCGCCTTCATGCCGTCGAATTGCAGATGGCGCCGGTCAAGTCGGCCGTCCATATCGCCTGGGGCGATTTCCTCGCCGTCCGCCAGGGCGAGAAGAAGCTGGAAGACCTCGAGCATCTGAACCAGGCCGCCACGGCGCTGGTCAACGACGTTGCCTGGTGGGCCAAGGTGCTCAAGGCAGCGCGTCAGGCCGACGCCGTCGCCGAGGAAGTCAAGGCGGCCTGACCGCCGGTTCGAATTATCCTCCCAAGGATCCGGGGCGGCGCTTGCGCCGCCCTTTTTCAATTATAGCGGCTCAAACCGAAAGCTGGCGCCGGATCGGACGACGCGGCCGATACCGGGCGAATCCAGATGCGCGCCGGCGACGAAACATGATCGTCGGCAGCAAGCGCCAGCAACCGCAACCCGCTTTCGCGCGCCTGGTCCTGATCGGCATCGAATTCCCACGTCACCTC
>NZ_RZRR01000928.1:0-2128 GCF_003998555.1 Mesorhizobium sp. M7A.F.Ca.CA.002.09.1.1
GGCTTGGCCTTCGCCAACCGCTACCGCGACAACAACAATGTCTCGCTGACCTATTTCGGCGACGGTGCGGCCAACCAGGGCCAGGTCTATGAAAGCTTCAACATGGCCTCGCTGTGGAAGCTGCCGGTGATCTACATCATCGAGAACAACCGGTATGCCATGGGCACCTCGGTGTCGCGCTCTTCGGCGGAAACCAATTTTTCGCACCGTGGCGCTTCGTTCAAGATTCCCGGCATCCAGGTCGACGGCATGGACGTGCGCGCTGTCAAGGCCGCCGGCGACCAGGCGACCGAATGGTGCCGCGCCGGCAACGGGCCGATCATTCTCGAAATGCAGACCTATCGCTATCGCGGTCACTCGATGTCCGATCCGGCGAAATACCGCTCAAAGGAAGAAGTGCAGAAGATGCGCTCCGACCATGACCCGATCGAACAGGTCAAGGCGCGGCTGATCGAGAAGAAGTGGGCAACCGAGGACGAGCTTAAGGCCATCGACAAGGAGGTCCGCGACATCGTCGCTGACGCCGCCGAATTTGCCCAGAACGATGCAGAGCCGGATCCGTCCGAGCTCTGGACCGATATCGTATTGTAACGGGAGGGCAAGGACATGCCGATCGAAATTCTCATGCCCTCTCTCTCGCCGACCATGGAAGAGGGCAATCTTTCCAAGTGGTTGAAGAATGAGGGCGACAAGGTCGTCGCCGGCGACGTCATCGCCGAGATCGAAACCGACAAGGCGACGATGGAAGTCGAGGCCGTCGACGAAGGCACGCTTGGCAAGATCCTGATCGCCGCCGGCACCGAAGGCGTCAAGGTCAACACACCGATTGCCGTTTTGCTGCAGGACGGCGAAAGTGCCGGCGATATCGGCAAGTCCTCGGCTCCCGCCAAGGCGGAATCACCGGCAAAGGCAGAGGCTCCAGCCGCGGCGGAGGACAAGGCGGAGGCCGCAAAACCGGCTGCCGCGCCGGTGGCTGCTGCACCGAAGACGGAAATCGCCGCCGATCCGGACATTCCGGCCGGCACAGAGATGGTCTCGACCACGGTACGCGAAGCGCTGCGCGATGCGATGGCCGAGGAAATGCGCCGCGACGGCGATGTCTTCGTCATGGGCGAGGAGGTCGCCGAATACCAGGGCGCCTACAAGATCACGCAAGGGCTGCTGCAGGAATTCGGGCCGCGGCGCGTCGTCGACACGCCGATCACCGAGCATGGCTTTGCCGGCGTCGGCGTCGGCGCGGCGATGGCCGGCCTGAAGCCGATCGTCGAGTTCATGACCTTCAACTTCGCCATGCAGGCGATCGACCAGATCATCAACTCCGCCGCCAAGACGCTCTACATGTCGGGCGGCCAGATGGGTGCGCCGATCGTTTTCCGTGGACCGAACGGCGCTGCCGCACGCGTCGCCGCGCAGCACTCGCAGTGCTACGCCGCCTGGTATAGCCACATTCCGGGCCTGAAAGTGGTGATGCCCTACACCGCCGCCGACGCCAAGGGCTTGTTGAAGGCGGCGATCCGCGATCCCAATCCGATCATCTTCCTCGAGAATGAGATCCTCTATGGCCAGTCCTTCGACGTGCCGAAGCTGGATGATTTCGTGCTGCCGATCGGCAAGGCGCGCATCCACAAGACCGGCAAGGACGTCACCATCGTCTCTTTCGGCATCGGCATGACCTATGCGGTCAAGGCGGAAGCCGAGCTGCGCGGCTTGGGCATCGATGCCGAGATCATCGACTTGCGCACGATCCGGCCGCTCGATCTCGACACCATCATCGCCTCGGTCAAGAAGACCAACCGGCTGATCGTTGTCGAAGAGGGATATCCGCAGAACTCGGTCGGCGACCATATCGCCAACCAGGTGTCGCAGCGCGCCTTCGATTTCCTCGACGCGCCGGTCATCACCATCGCCGGCAAGGATGTGCCGATGCCCTATGCCGCCAACCTCGAGAAACTGGCTTTGCCGAACGTCGGCGAAGTCATCGAGGCGGTCAAAGCCGTCACATATCGCTGAACCGGGCGGGAGGACAAAATGCCAATCAACATCACCATGCCGGCCCTGTCGCCCACGATGGAAGAGGGCAATCTGTCCAAGTGGCTCGTCAAGGAAGGCGACAAGGTTTCGCCGGGCG
>NZ_RZRR01000929.1:0-2125 GCF_003998555.1 Mesorhizobium sp. M7A.F.Ca.CA.002.09.1.1
GCGTTGTGCAGCAGGATCGCCGAATCGATCTCGTTGAAAAACCGCTCGACGGCTTGCGCATCCTCGGCGACGATCGCCTCGGTGTGATGCGAGGAAAACGTCTCGATATGCTCGATCGCACCACCGATACCGTCGACCAGTTTTACCGCGATGATGGCATCGAGATACTCGGTGATCCAGTCGGCATCGGTCGCCGGTTTGGCGTCGAAAAACACTTTCAGCACCTCGGCATCGGCATGGATTTCGCAGCCGGCGGCGCGAAGTGCATCAAGGATCGGCACCAGATGCGTGGAGGCAACCGCCCGGTCGACCAGCAGCGTCTCTGCGGCACCGCAGACGCCGGTGCGTCGCATCTTGGCGTTGACGGCGATCCTGACAGCCATATCGAGCTTGGCGGAACGGTCGATGTAGAGATGGCAGATGCCTTCGAGATGCGCGAAGACCGGGACCCGCGCCTCGGCCTGCACCCGTCCGACCAGGCTTTTGCCACCGCGCGGGATAATGACGTCGAGGTTGCCGCCCAACCCCTTCAGCATTTCGCCGACGGCGGCGCGGTCGGTGGTCGGCACCAGCTGGATGGCATCCTCCGGCAGGCCCGCTTGCTTCAGCCCTTCGACCAGGCAGGCGTGGATGGCGGCGGAAGAATTGAGCGAATCCGAACCGCCGCGCAGGATCACCGGATTGCCGGCTTTGAGGCACAGCGCGCCGGCATCGGCGGTGACGTTCGGGCGGCTCTCATAGATGACGCCGACGACGCCGAGCGGCGTGCGCACGCGCTCGATATGCAAACCGTTCGGCCGGTCCCACTGCGCGATCACGTCGCCAACCGGATCCCGCAGCGCGGCGATTTCGCGGATGCCGTCGGCCATGGCGCGGATGCGCGCCGGATCGAGCTTCAGCCGGTCCATGAAGGAGGTGGAAAGCCCGGATTCATGACCATTCGAAACATCGATGGCGTTGGCGTCGAGAATGTCCTGCTCACGGGCCACAATCGCCTCGGCCATGGCCAGCAGTGCGGCGTTCTTGGCGGCGGTTGTGGCAATGGCCAGCGGCCGGGCGGCAGCGCGGGCGCGCCGGCCGATATCGGCCATCAGCGCGACAGTGTCATCCCCGGATTTTTCATGCAGTTTCAGCATGGCTCATCCTCCGCTTACATCGCCACCGACCGTGACTTGGTCACCGGCCCCTGTTTGGTCGCCGGCCCGTACTTGGTCACCCGAATGGCTCACCACAAGGTCATCGCGGTGGATCATCGCCGAACGCGCCTCGTAGCCGAGCACGGTTTCGATCTCGGCCGTCTTCAGGCCCGCGATCCTTACGGCATCGGCGGCATCATAGGCAACCAGCCCGCGCGCGATCTCGCGGCCCTCGGGCGACAGGATCGCCACCGTGTCGCCGCGCGAGAAATTGCCGCTGACCAGCTTGACGCCGGCCGGCAGCAACGATTTGCCCGACAGCAGCGCGCCGATGGCGCCGGCATCGACCGTAAGCCGGCCGGCCGGCTCGAGCTGGCCGGCGATCCAGGTTTTGTAGCCCTTGACCGGGTTGCTGCTCGGCCGAAAGAAAGTAGCGCGCTCGCCGCGTTCGATCGCCATCAGCGGCGACAGCCGAGTGCCCGACGTGATGATCATCGCGGTGCCGGCGGCGGTGGCGATCTTGCCGGCATCGAGCTTCGTGCGCATGCCGCCGCGCGACAGCTCGGAAGCGGCCGCACCCGCCATCGCCTCGATATCAGGCGTGATGCGGTCGACCACCGGAATGAATTTGGCGTTGGGGTCGCGCGCCGGCGGCGCGGTGTAGAGCCCGTCGATGTCGGAAAGCAGCACCAAAAGATCGGCGCCCATCATGGTGGCGACGCGGGCCGCCAGCCGGTCATTGTCGCCGTAGCGGATTTCGGAAGTCGCCACCGTGTCGTTCTCGTTGATGACCGGCACTGCCTTCATCTTCAAGAGTGTCGAGATCGTCGCCCGCGCGTTGAGATAGCGGCGGCGCTCCTCGGTGTCGCCGAGCGTCAGCAGGATCTGGCCCGATTTCAGGCTGCCCTTGCCGAGCGCGTCCGACCAGGCGCCGGCCAGCGCGATCTGTCCCACGGCTGCCGCCGCCTGGCTCTCCTCCAGTTTCAGGG
>NZ_RZRR01000930.1:0-2121 GCF_003998555.1 Mesorhizobium sp. M7A.F.Ca.CA.002.09.1.1
CTGTGGCGAATTCCTCGATCTAGGCACAAATCAGCTGACGACAGCGGGCATAAAGTCACACATTAGTGGGAAAGAAAATGCCCGTGCCCGATGCCCGGCACAGCAAGCTCACAATCATGGCGATTTTGGCGCAGCCGACCATGTGATGGCGCCGGAGACGACCAGCACGATCGCGGCTGTGATCGAGGCGAGGAAGAAATCGCCGGACATCTGCGCCAGAAACCCGGCGGCGACCGGCCCGATGATCTGGCCAAGGCCGAACGCAGCCGTCATCAGGGCGAATATCCGCCGCGGCGCGCTTGGCGCCTGCTGCCGGGCGGCCTGCAGGCCAAATGCGGTGATGGCAATGAAGGTGCCACCGAGCAGCACGCCGGCAAGCAGCGGCCCGGTGGCGCCGCCGATGGCGACGCTGGCGGTGACGCCGGCAACTTCGATGAAGCACGCCAGCGCATAGGCGGCATAAAGGCCGGTCCGGGCCGCGATCTTCTGCCAGAGCCAGACTGAGGGAAAGCCCGCAAGACCGGCGACCATCCACACCATGGCCTCGAAGACGCGGCTGCCGCCGCCTTGCCGGACGATGGCGACCAGGAATGTCGCCGTCAACACATAGCCAAAGCCGAACAGGCCGTAGGCGACGATGACCTTGACCAACGACCGGTCCATCCGCAGTGCCGGCTCGCGGGTGGCTTCGCCGTTGCCGAGCGGACCCTCATTGGCCAACAGCGCAACGAGGACGAAACCACAGGCCGAAATCGCCGCCGACCACAGCCAGCCTGCAGCCCAGCCCGAATGCTCGGCGACCAGCACCGCCATCATCGCCGCCGATGCCGCTATGCCGAGCCCGACGCCGCCGAAATGCCAGGCCTGCAGGTCGTTGCGACCGGCAGCCGCGATGTGGCTGAAAACGGTGCTGGCCATGAACACCATGACGAAGGCGCTGGCCAGACCGGCCAGAAAGCGGATAGCGAGAAAGGCCGTCATCGCTTCGGTCAGCCCCATCAGCGCGGCAAGGACCGTACTGGCGCCAAGCCCCGCCAGCATCAGCAGGCGCTCGCGCCCATGCGCCCAGCCGCCCGCCGCTGCCAACGCGCCGACGAGATAACCGAGATAATTGGCCGACGCGATCCAACCGGCATCGGCAGGCGACAGATGCAATTCCTGCATCATGCCGGGCAGGATCGGCGTGTAGACGAAACGGCCGATGCCCATGGCAACCGCCATGGCAATCATGCCGGCGAAGGCGAAACGCAGCGCTGTCGAGGTGGCTGATGTCATTGCACTGCACAATAAGTGCAGGGGTCGCTGAAACAATCGCCATCTGTTGGGCCAGCGCGTGCGCGGGACGTGGTGCTCGCCTCGACTTTCCTCAAGCCGGAACGCTTGGCGGCTGCTCAGCAGCGGCCGCCGGCGTGCAACGGGGCCGTCTCGTGCACTGTCCGCCGTGCCGTCAGCCTGAACGGCACATCGCCCAGTTCGCGTTCCGACATGGTGTTCAGCACCGGATGCGAAAGCGGATCGGTCAGCCATCTCTGCGTTTCGCTGTCCGGGTGCGGCTCATACGGCGTACTCGCAGCGAAAAAGACCTTCAGCGACGACGACAAGATCCTCAGCATTTCCGGCTCCACAGGTCTGTCTCTTCCGATAAAATCCGCCGTTTCGACATGCCTTTCAATTGAGATTTCAGCCGGATCAGTTTAGAAAAACTCAATGGCCATGCTCAACCGCGTCCACCTCAACGGCCTGCGCGCCGTCGAAACCGTTGCCCGTCTCGGATCGCTGGCGGCGGCCGCCGGTGAGCTCAACGTTTCCGCAGCCAGCAGATAAGCCGTACCGAAAAACAGCTCGGCCAGGCGCTGTTCGAGCGAACGGCGAGCGGTCTGGTGCTGACCGAATTCGGCGCCGTCTTCGCGGCCCGCCTTGGTGCTGGATTTCGTGAGCTTTCCCAGGCCGTGGCGCTGGCCGACGAGGCTACGCAATGCACATTGGTGGTTTCGGTGGCGCCGGCCTTTGCCTCGAAGTGGCTGTTGCCCAGACTATCTCGCCACTTCGACCGGCATCCCAACGTGCTGCTGCGCATCGACGCTTCGGTGCGGCTGGTCAATCTCGATCACCCAGACATCG
>NZ_RZRR01000092.1:0-10034 GCF_003998555.1 Mesorhizobium sp. M7A.F.Ca.CA.002.09.1.1
GTTTTATGCCCATGTCGCCGATCCGGCCGACCCCGCCGGCGCGAAGATCAACCAGAGCTGGATCACTCCCGACAGCCGGACCAATTCGTACGAACTTCGCCGCATCACCACGCCCTACGATGTCGATGGCCGCCGCACCGACTTCTACGAGCTTTACTGGGCCGACATCACGCAGGGCACGACGCGAGGCCGGCTTGCCGCCTGGGTGACAAATCTGCTGTGGCGCAAGCCCACCGACATACCGCCGGACGCCCGAAAGCTCTATCTGGTCACTCTGGTTGCCGCCATCATCGTCCTGGTCGCGACGCTCGCGCTTGCGACGTCGGTTTGGCAGCAGCAGATTTCGTGGACCGTCGGCGTCCTCGTCACCATCCTGGCCTCGTTCGTCATCTGGTCGGTGGACCGTTTTGGCCTTCCCTATTTCGGCGATGTCGCGGGCTATGTGCGCGCTGAAGCGGCCACGGTAGAGAAGCGGGCGCTGATCCGCGACCGCGGCCTGAAGCTGCTGAAGCGTCTGATGATGGACGATACCTACGATCGCATCGTGCTGGTCTCGCACAGCCTCGGCTCGATGATCGCCTATGACCTGTTGCAGATCTTGTGGTCCGATTTCAGGCCCCGAAAACTCGAGGCCATCCGCGACAAGGCGAAACTGAAGGCTATCCACGCCATCGACAAGGCGACGCTTGTTGCCGACGGCTCGGCATGGCCCGGCAGCCTTGACGATCTTGCCGGGTTCCGGCGCGATCAGTGGGAGCTCTATCGCCAACTGCGCACCAGGGACGACAGCCATCGGCCTTGGAAGATCAGCGATTTCGTCACGCTTGGTAGCCCGCTGACCCACAGCGAATTTCTGGTGACGCACAATCTCGCCGAATTCAGGCGCGGCATCGCCGAGCGCCTGTTCTCGGCATGTCCGCCGATTGCCGAGGGAGCGGCGGCCGGTGGCACCGTGCTTTATCAGGAAGGGCGCAACCGTTCTTCCGGCAAGCCACAGCGGGCGGTGCATCATGGCGCGGTGTTTGCTGCGACGCGCTGGACCAATATCTTCGACCGCGGCAACGGTTGGCTGACGGGCGATCCGATCTCAGGGCCGATGGCGGAGAATTTCGGCCCGGGCGTGGAGAACGTTCAGGTCGAGCTGCGCGGTTCCCTCGGCCGTGTCTTCACCCACACGCTGTACTGGTCGTTGGCGGCGACCGGTATCGAGGTTGCTGCCGGCGATCAGCCGCGCTCGCATCTCGCCGTGCTGCGCGACGCTGTCGACCTCGGTCGCAAACTGGAGCCGAGCCAAGCCGAAGTGCCGGCGATTCCTCCCCGAAAATAAGAACGGATTTCAGCGAACGGGGTCGTGGCAGCGCCGCTCGACAACTTCAAAGCAAAGCCGCTCCGGGCGGGCCAGAGTGGCTTTGTTGCAAGTGCAGTTCAACGGTTGGTGATAAAAACCGCTTCCTCATCGTCGCGCTGCCTGCCGCCAAGGGCCGCGGCAGCACTGGCGATAAAGGCGCCGATGGCCAGCGAGAGCGCACCAAGCAGGGCAAACGTCGCGCTGGCCTTCCTGGCTGTGTCGGCGGCCTGCTGCGCCTTGACCTTGGCGTCCTGGGCCTTGGCGAGGACGGCATCCACCCGGGTCCTGGCATCTGCTTCCGAAAGCCCCGTGCGAACGGCGACCAACTGCGACAGATAGGTTTTGTCGTCTGCGGAAACCTCGCCTGCCGCGGCGCCGGCGATCAGGATGCGCGAAGCCTGCCCAACCGCGGCCGCATCGCTGTCCGGATTGGCGGCCGCGAGCTTGCCCGGATCAGCCGGACGGAACAGTGAATCCACCAGGTAGGATGTCGCATTGTCGGCCGACGCGCTGCCGGCATTGGCCGAAGCCCCCGCCGATGCGCCCATGGCCGCACCAGACGCGATGGTGGACACCGCCTGCACGCCCGAGCCTATGGCAGCGGAAAGCGCGGAGCCAAGCACGCCGACGACGAGCAGTGTGGCCAACGCCCAGGCAAGAAAGCCATGGGCGGTATCACGGAAATACACCTCGTCCGTGTGGATGCCGACCCATTTGGTGCGCAGGCGTCCGGCAAGGTAGCCGCCGACACCCGAGGACAGCCATTGCACGATGATCAGCCAGACGGCGGTGGATGCCGCGAAAGTGGTGACAGATGCGCCGGATCCCGACCAGGGCGACACCATGCTCAATCCAAGCCCGGAGCCCAGCAGCATGAGGATGAAGGTCAGCGTCGAGGCCGCGAAGGCACCGGCGATGATCGGTCCCCAACTGACGGCGGTGGAGGAGGATTCTGTTGAAGTGGAAACGTCGACAGCCGATAGGGTGGACTGCATAAGTGCCCCCTATCGTACGAACAGCATGATCAGAATGATGATCGGGATCGGTATGCCGAGCAACCAGAGCAAAATGCCGCGTCCCATGGAAGCCTCCTGTTAGAAATTGTGATCGATATTGTCACAATGTCTCGCAGGGACTTCCGTTCCGGCGCGTTGCAAATTGATTTTGTTGCCGCCGGTGGAACAATTGGCGCGCCGCAGCGCGCCAATTCAGATTTAACGGCCAGATCAGATATCCAGATTGGCGACCGACAGCGCGTTGTCCTGGATGAACTCGCGCCTGGGCTCGACCTCGTCGCCCATCAGCCGCGAAAACAGCGAATCCGCATCGGTCGCGTCATTGACCTTGACCTGCAGCAGCGAGCGCACGTTCGGATCGAGCGTGGTTTCCCACAGCTGTTCGGCGTTCATCTCGCCGAGACCCTTGTAGCGCTGCATCGTCAGGCCCTTGCGGCCTGTCGCAAAGACCGCATTGAGCATCGCCAGCGGCCCCGAGATGGTTTCGGAGACATCCTTGCGGCGCAGCACCGGCGGCGACCCGTAGACCTCGCTGAGGCGCTGTGCGTAGCGGTCGAGCTGGCGTGCGTCGGCCGAATTGATCAGCGCCAGGTCGAGATGCGCATATTCCTTGACGCTGCGCACCGTGCGCTCGAACACATAGCCGCCAACGCCTTCATTCGAGGTCGACATGCGGCCGGTCCAGCCGCGCTCGGTGTCCTCGGCAATGATGTCGAGGCGTTTTGCAATCCGCTCCGCCATGTCGTTGGCGCGACCGAGATCGGCGAACACGTCCGGGTTGAGCCCACCGGCGATCGCCGCCTGCTCGACGACGCCTCTGTTGTAGCGCGTGTGCAGGCCGTTGATCAGCTGGCGCACCGCCAGCGCGTCATCGATGGCGCCACGCAGGTCCTGCCCGATGCGAACCTCGCCCGAGCCGAGCGTAAGCGATGCTTCCTCCAGTCCCGAGCCGATCAGGAACTCCTCGAACGCGCTTTCGTCCTTGATGTATTGCGAGCTCTTGCCGCGCGTCACCTTGTAGAGCGGCGGCTGGGCGATGTAGAGATGGCCGCGCTCGATCAGCTCCGGCATCTGCCGGAAGAAGAAGGTAAGCAGCAAGGTTCTGATATGGGCGCCGTCGACGTCGGCGTCGGTCATCAGGATGATCTTGTGGTAGCGCAATTTGTCGGCGTTGAACTCGTCCTTGCCGATCGAGGTGCCGAGCGCCGTGATCAACGTGCCGATCATGTCGGAGCCGAGCATGCGGTCGAAGCGCGCCCGCTCGACATTGAGGATCTTGCCGCGCAACGGCAGGATCGCCTGGTTCTGGCGCGAACGCCCACCCTTGGCGGAGCCGCCGGCGGAATCACCCTCGACGATGAAGATTTCGGATTTCGCCGGGTCGCGTTCCTGGCAGTCGGCCAGTTTGCCGGGCAGGGAAGTGACGCCGAGCGAACTCTTGCGGGTGATATCGCGCGCCTTGCGCGCCGCTTCGCGCGCCGCCGCCGCCTGGATCACCTTGTCGACGACCACCTTGCCTTCGCTCGGGTGTTCTTCCAGCCAGGTGCCGAGCGCTTCGTTGACCAGGCCTTCGACGACAGGACGGACTTCCGACGAGACCAGCTTGTCCTTGGTCTGCGAGGAGAATTTCGGGTCGGGAACCTTGACCGACAGCACCGCCGTCAGACCTTCGCGGCAATCGTCGCCGATCAACGAGACCTTTTCCTTCTTGGTCAGCCCAGAGGATTCGCCATAGCCGGTGATCTGACGCGTCAGCGCGCCGCGGAAGCCGGCCAGATGCGTGCCGCCATCGCGCTGCGGGATGTTGTTGGTGAAGGCCAGCACGTTCTCGTGGTAGCTGTCGTTCCACCACATCGCCACTTCGACGGTGATCCCGTCGCGCTCCGCCCGGATGGCGATCGGCTTGTCGATCAGCGGTTTCTTGACGCGATCGAGATATTTGACGAATTCTTCGAGGCCTCCATCGTAGTGCAGTTCATGGCGCACGACATCGGCGTGACGGGCATCGGTCAAAATGATGCGCACGCCGGAATTGAGGAAGGCAAGCTCGCGCAGCCGGTGTTCCAGCGTGCCGAAGTCGAACTCGACCATGGTGAAGGTCTCGGCCGACGGGAAGAAGGTGATCTGGCTGCCGCTGCGGCCCTCATAGGTGCCCGGCTGCTTGTCCTGCTCATAGGTGCCGGTCGCCTTCAGAGGTGCGTCGGCATTGCCATGCGTGAAACTCATCTCGAAGATCTGGCCGTTGCGGCGGATCTTCAGCTTTAGCCACGCCGACAGCGCGTTGACCACCGAGACGCCGACGCCATGCAGGCCGCCCGAGACCTTGTAGGAATTCTGGTCGAACTTGCCGCCGGCATGCAGCTGCGTCATGATCACTTCGGCCGCCGAAATGCCTTCTCCGGTGTGGATATCGGTCGGAATTCCGCGGCCATTGTCGATCACAGTGACCGAACCATCGGGGTTGAGCGTCACGGTGACGAGGTCGGCGTGACCGGCCAGCGCCTCGTCGATGGCGTTGTCGACCACTTCATAGACCATGTGATGCAGGCCCGAGCCGTCGTCTGTATCACCGATATACATTCCGGGGCGTTTGCGGACAGCGTCCAACCCCTTCAAAACCTTGATGGAATCGGCGCCGTATTCGGCTTCAGCGCCGTTGTTGTTGTCGATCTGATCGCTCATGAAAACCTGTTGTCTGGATGCCGCCTGCACAGCGCGAAAAGTCCGCGCCGAATCGCGCCTCTGATATCGACTAGATATAGGCGCAAAAGGCGGTTTTTCCAAGGTTTGCAGGCATTTCACTGGGAATGGCCGGCTGCCAATGGCGGGCCTCCGCCGGCCCCCATTTCACTTCGGCCAGCGGTCCTTGAGAAACCTTGATCATGAACTTGTATCTCGGCGCCAGCCGCCTGCTGCGGTCGCGCCCCGGCGTCATGTCGGGCGGGCGGCCGGATCAGGCGGTGGTCGTCGTTGGCGATGACCAGGGCCAGGCGCCACCACTGCGGTGGCGGTGGTGAGCATAGGCAGCAAGGCAAACAGCAAGCGCAAATCGAACTGCCCCCCAGTTCGTTCCTGTGCACGACCACCTCTCTATGGCAGCAAACCGGGGTTTTTTGCGGAAGACCAGCGTTTTCAGCCTGCCCGCATCGGCTTCAAAGCCTCGCTCCAGCGCAGCAGCCCGTCGAGCATGGTTTTGGCTCCGCCCTGCACCTGTTCGCTGGCGTTGAAAGCGCCATTTTCGTCGAGCAGTTTCTGGTACATCGGCAGCGCGACGCCTTCCGGGATCGGCATGACACCTACCGAGGTCAGCAGCGGCTTCAGCGCTTGCGCCGCGCGCAGGCCGCCGGAGACGCCGCCATAGCTGAAAATGGCGGCTGCCTTGTACTTCCATTCGCGCGAGAGATAGTCGATCGCGTTGACGATCGCCGGCGCCACGAAATAATTGTATTCCGGCGCCACGAAGACGAAGGCATCGGCGGCATCGATCGCCTTGGACCAGGCTTTGGTATGATCGTTCTGGTAGTTGCCAAGCCTTGGATGGTGCGGTTCGTCCAGCACCGGAAGCTTGAACGCATCGATGTCGGTCAGTACAGGCTCGAATTTCCCGTGCTCGCGCGCGAACCTCTCCAGCCACTCGGCAAAAATCGGTCCGGCGCGGCCTGGCCGCGTGCTGCCGATGATGATGTTCAACTGGTGCTTCAAGCTGGGCTCCTGCGGTGGCGGTATCCATTGGTGACTGCCACCTAGGGCATGCCGCTCGGGGCAACAAGAAGGCACCTCGCGGTAACCGGTCACATTCCGGAGAGTAGGGCCTTGCCGTTCGGTCACATGGACGCCTGCTTTGCGGCCCACTACATTGGGTCATCAGCGGAGCACAGCATGGACATCCAGCCCGCCCCCTTCATTCCCCCGGCGCCGAAGCCGCGCACGACGCCGCCCTCGACGCTAGAGATGATCCGCATCGTCTACCGCAACCCGCTCGAATTGTGGGGTGAGCATACCTACAACGAGCCGTGGATCTCGGCGAACGGCGTTGGCGGACATCTGATCGTCGCCAATGATCCCGCCCTGATCCGGCATGTGCTGGTCGACAACGCCAGGAACTACAAGATGGCGACGGTGCGCCAGAAGATCCTGCGGCCGATCCTGCGCGACGGCCTGCTCACCGCCGAGGGCGAGGTCTGGAAGCGGTCGCGCAAGGCGATGGCGCCGGTGTTCACGCCGCGCCACATCTTCGGCTTCGCCCAGCCGATGCTGAGGCGCACGCAGGACTTCGTCACCCGTTACGAAGACGGCGGCACGTCTGACATCGCCCATGACATGACGCTGCTCACTTATGACATCCTGGCCGAGACGCTGTTTTCCGGCGAGATATCAGGCGAGCCCGGCAGTTTCGCCAACGAGATCGACCGCCTGTTCGAGACCATGGGTCGCGTCGATCCGCTCGACCTGTTGCGTGCGCCCGACTGGCTGCCGAGGCTGACCCGCATCCGTGGCCGCAAGACCATGGCCTATTTCCGCAAGATCGTCACCGACACGGTCAAGATGCGCGAAGCGAAATTCAAGCGCGATCCCGATGCCGTGCCGCAGGATTTCCTGACACTGCTGCTCAAGGCCGAGGGACCCGACGGACTGACGCGGGCCGAGGTCGAGGACAATATCATCACCTTCATCGGCGCCGGCCATGAGACGACGGCGCGTGCGCTCGGCTGGACGCTCTATTGCCTGGCTGAATCACCGTGGGAGCGCAACCGGGTCGAGCAGGAGATCGACCAGGTGCTGGCGCGCGAGCCCGATCCGACGAAATGGCTCGATGCCATGCCCTTCACGCGCGCGGCTTTCGACGAAGCGCTCAGGCTCTATCCGCCGGCGCCGTCGATCAACCGCGAGCCGATCGAACCGGAAATGTGGAAGGATCTTCATATCCCCAAGCACGCCGCGGTGCTGGTGATGCCTTGGGTCGTGCATCGCCACAGGAAACTGTGGGACCGGCCGGATGCCTTCCTGCCGGAACGCTTCCACCCGGGAAATCGCGAAAAGATCGACCGCTTCCAGTATCTGCCGTTTGGCGCCGGCCCACGCGTCTGCATCGGCGCCAGCTTCGCCATGCAGGAGGCGATCATCGCGCTGGCGATCATGCTGTCGCGCTTCCGCTTCGACACCACCGCCGAAACGAAACCCTGGCCGGTACAGAAACTGACCACGCAGCCGCAAGGCGGTCTACCGATGCAGGTCACGCCGCGTTAGGCGTGACACCTTCAGGCAGTTGCGCCGAATTAGGCCGCGGGCTTGCGTTGCTGGAACTGGCCGGCGGCGCGGTAGCGCCAGAGATAGCTGGGCAGGATCGTCGCGATCGACTGCGGCTGGATGCCTAGCCCCGCAAGCGTCCTGTTGGTCTGGTTGGCGGCGTCCGAAACGATGTTGTGCTCGCGCAGCTGCATCACCTGGTCCTTGGTCAGCAGCGGGTTGGGCAGGAGACCGAGGATCGAGGCCTGGATGTTGGCCACCCACCACGGAACCGGCACCAGCAGCCGCTTGCGCTCGATCACGTCGAGCAGCTCTTCCATACACTGCTTGAAGGTGAGCACCTTCGGTCCGCCGAGTTCATAGATCTGGCCGCCATCCACCTTGCCGTCGACCGAGCGCGCCACCGCTTCGGCCACGTCGCCGACATAGACCGGCTGAAACTTGGTCTGGCCGCCGCCGATCAGCGGCAGCACCGGCGAATAGCGCGCCATGTTGGCGAAGCGGTTGAAGAAGCCGTCTTCGGGTCCGAAATTGATCGACGGCCGGAAGATCACGGCGTCCTTGATCGTCTCCAGCACAGCCTTTTCGCCAAGCGCCTTGGTGCGCGCGTAGTCTGATTCGGAGTCCAGATCGGCGCCAAGCGCAGAAATGTGGGTCAGGCCGGCGCCGACCGAGCGCGCGGCCTCGGCCACTGCGCGGGCGCCGAACTCGTGCACGGCGGAGAATTTCTGCCGGCCGCTCTCATGCAGGATGGCGACCAGATTGACGACATGGTCGGCGCCTTGCACGGCGCGGTCTACCGACCAGCGCACGCGCACATTGGCCTGGACCGGCTGGATCTGGCCGACATTGCCGAGCGGCTGCAAATGGCCGGCGAGATCGGGCCGCCGGCAGGCGACCCGGATGCGATAGCCGCGCTTGGCCAACGCGCGCACGACATGGCGGCCGACAAAGCCTGACCCGCCAAAGACGACGACGAGCTTTGGGGTCTGCAGGATTTCGGTCATGGCTGGCTCCGGCGCTCGCAGGCTTGGCTGAAGCCGTTTCATAATCCGTTTCGTGCCAAAGGCAAAGGGCGACGCGTCGTCGCTATCAGCCTGTCAGAACGCTTTGCCGATACGGTTGTCGACCGAATGGCGGTTGCCGCCGCGAATGACGAAGAAGAGCAGGATCGCTGCCCACAGCAGCGACTTTTCCGCACCCGAATAGCCTTGGCCCATGGTGACCCAGTGGAACCAGACCGTGACCAGCAGCACGAACAGGCCGGCAAAGGCGGCCGGCCGCGTCAAAAAGCCGATGGCGATGAAGATGCCGCCAAAGAATTCAGTGCAGGCCAGAAGCAACGACCACAACGCGCCCGGATAGAAGCCGAGACCCTCGACCATCTCGGCAGCGCCGAAAGGATTGGTGATCTTCTGCGAACCGTGGATGGCGAGAAACCCGCCGGCGACGACGCGAAGAACGGTTTCGGCACCATCGTGCAGGGCCGCGTAAAACCTGCCAAGGACCGGGATGACAAGGGCGTTGCGGGGATTGTCCGTGCTTGCCGACATTGTAGCTCCTCTGTTTTGCTCAATCAGCGCAAACGGCCGATCAGGTTGGTCGAAGTCAAATAAACAAAAGTTGACCAAAACGAGAATGTTTTACCATCGTGCGATCAAAACGCAGAAAACCCCGCCGAAGCGGGGTTTTCCGGGTGACATCCATGCGAAGCCAGGGGCCGACGGCGCGGCCTGACCTGAGACGGTATCAGGAGGGCGTGAAGCAAGTACGCCCACCCCAGCCCTGAACATCCGACATGGTGCCACCAACCTTCTTGCAGGCGGCGACGAAATCAGCGCTGCAATTGGCGAATTTTGCATGGCCGTTCTTGCAGTAGTGGTCTTCGGTGGCCCCGCCGCTCGGGGCAGCGATGACACCCGGGCTGGACGGCTTGACCGGTGCGGCCTTCAGGGTGGCTGCCTGTGTGGCGCCCATGAACGAGCCGAGCAGAAGGACGGCGGTCAGCATGGTGATCTTGGTGTTGGTCATGGCAATTTCCTTTGATTTGGGTTGAGTTTTCCGAAGCGCGAAGGACCGGCCTTCGCGTGATGCAGGCTTTCGATTTCGGTTTGCTGCTTCCCTCGGTGTGGATCGGGCAAGCTCGCCTTGCCCTGGACAAAGCTGGGTCGCAGCAAGGCGCGGAAAGGTTCAGCGGCGCGCAAAGAAAATCGCACTGCGCCGCGCCTGCGGCGGACGAATTCCAGATAACTAATTGATATTTAATAATATTCAGGAAGAATAGCGTGCAGCGAATTCGGAAATGCGCTGCACCACGGCCTTCGATGCGGTAATGCCGCGCGCTTGCGCCTTCTCGGCGGCCTCTGCGCGGGCACGACCGGGCACATGCACGCCGAAGCGCCGCCGCAGCCGGTCAAGCTGGT
>NZ_RZRR01000931.1:0-2117 GCF_003998555.1 Mesorhizobium sp. M7A.F.Ca.CA.002.09.1.1
GCCGCACACTGCCGGCGAACTGGGTGTCGTCGCGATTGTCGTTGCGGACCTCGCCGGCGAAGACCAGTTCCGTGTTGCTGCCGAAAACATCGCCGATCGTATACTCGAAGCCGGCCTTGGCGCCCGTGACGCTGCCGTCGTCGCCATGCGGATCCTCGAAATGATAGACGCCAATGTCGCGCCGCAGCGAATGCTTGTCGGGCAGGTTGACCGGCACCTGCGCGCCGATCTCGCCCTCGATGCCCCATGCCGCGTAATCGCGGTGGTCGAGGACCGAGATCTGCTCGATCAGCTGGTTGCTGACCATCGACAGGGTCGAACTGGTCGAGTGATCCGTCGAATCACCCTTGATCGGCAGATAGACGTTCACATGCGCATCGAAATGAGGCGTGATCGCCTCGGCGCCCAGCGTGGCCGCGGTGAACTGGGTGGAGTTGTAGTTCTCGAGATTGAGATAGGCGTAGCCGCCGATCATCAGGTCCGGGTTGACGATGCGGCGAATGCCGAGGCCGACATCCTGGCCGGAACCATCCTTGAAATCGTGCTTGGCCCGGACATCCAGGAACAGCACGGATTCGGCCGTCTGCTTGAGCGGGATGAAACCTTCGAGCGCGCCGTTGCCGCCATTGTTGTCGGCGCCGATGATGGCGCGGATCTGCGGCTGCCATAGCCCGTTGGGATCGCCATAGGCGGCCATGCCTGAAAGGCCGAGCGCCAGCGTCGTCAGTGCCGTCGTCTTCCAGAGATGCCTGGCGATTCGCGAACGGCGATAGCCGGCGTGCACGCGGAAATCCTCCCCACGCGCCGCCATCTCACCAACTTGCCGAGGCGTCTCGGTAGTTCCCATCCCTGGCGAGTCCTTCGGGGACTGCACGCACCCCGTGTAAAATCTTACTCGAATTCTATTGTATAGCGAGTCTCCGGCGCTTCGATTTCTGAGGGCCTCCTGCAATATTGTTCGTTGTATCCGAAAAGCCACAGTAATTTCGCCGGCTTGCTTGCCTCCTGCTCGGCTTCCGGAACAGTCGCGGGTGTTGTATCAAGCCATGCTCGGGAGAATACCGGGCGCGGCGAGGAAACATGCAAGGCATCCGGCAAAACAACATGACATTTACTTTAGCTAGATCTAATTTACTTGGCATGGCCGCGGGGCTGGCCGCCCTGTGGCTTGCTCTGGCCACCGGCCCGGCCCTCGCCGAAGATGCCAAGCCGGCCCAGCCAAAGCCGGCTGAAACCAATGCAAAACCGGCCGATGCCAATCCGTGGGCGATGAACTGCTCCAGCGGTTCGGCGACCACCGAGCTTCAGTGCCAGCTTTCGCAGAACCTGACCGAGGCCAAGACCGGGCAGCGCGTGCTGACCGTGACCGTGCGCCGCGACAACGGCAATGGCAGCCTCGCCATGCTGCTTGCCCTGCCGCACGGCCTGTTCCTGCCGTCCGGCGCCTCCTTCCAGATCGACCAGGGCCAGAAGACGACGATTGCCATCCAGACCAGCGACCAGAACGGCGCCTATGCCGCCACGCCGCTGTCGGCGGATCTCATCAAGGCCATGAAGTCGGGGACCAATCTGAACATCGGCATGGAATCGGTCACCCGCAAGCCGGTCACCATCCCGGTGTCGCTGGCTGGCTTCACCGCTGCCGTCGCCAAGCTGGAATCGATCAAGTAGCTGTTGTCAGCGGCTTGATTGTCGATGCCCGGAATGCTCCGTTGCCGCTTCGGACAGTGGAGAAACCCATGACAGGCTTTGTCGACCGCCAGCGCGCGGCGCAACTGATGGACCGCGCCGGCATCGAGGCGCTGGTGCTGTGCGCGCCCGAGGCCTTCCACTATGCGACCGGAGCCTCGATCGGCCCGGCGGGACTGTTCCGGCGCGCCGGCGCCGGCTTTGTCGTCATCCCGGCTGGCCGAGACCTGCCGATCGGCGTCGTGGTGGCGGACTTCAATGCGGGACAATTGCAGCGGGTTCTGCCGGATGCTGTCATCCGCAGCCACCCGATCTGGATCGAAGCCGCCACGCTGGACGCCTCGACGTCAGGGCAAGGGTTGCCGCAACGCATCGAGGCCGGCCTTGCCGGCCGGGCGCCGGGTTTTTCTCTGCCCTCGACCTTCGCA
>NZ_RZRR01000932.1:0-2113 GCF_003998555.1 Mesorhizobium sp. M7A.F.Ca.CA.002.09.1.1
CGCTGGAAGTGCGTGTCGAGGAGCGTGAGGCTTTCGCGCTCTGGCAGCAGGGTGACGAGCTTTCGGTCATCGAGAAGAATGGCGCCATGATCGCGCCGTTCTCGGGCGGCAAGCAGGTGCTTCTGCCTCTGCTGATCGGCACCGGCGCGCCGGCGAGCGCGCCCGATTTCCTGGCCAAGGTCGAAAAATATCCCGAGCTCGCGAACCGGATCAAAGGTTATATCCGTGTCGGCGAACGGCGCTGGGACCTGAAGCTGGACAATGGCATCACCATCAAGCTTCCCGAGGACGACGAGGATCAGGCGCTCGCCGAACTCGTGAAGATGGATCATGACAACGGTTTGCTGTCGCGCGACATCGCCGCCGTCGACATGCGCCTGACGGACCGGCTGGTCGTCCAGTTGACGGCGGAAGCGGCGACGCAGCGCGAAGCCGCCCTCAACGAGAAACCCAAGAGCCTGAAGCGCAAGCCGGAGACGAAGATATGAGCTGGCTTGGCAGTCCTGGCGATGCCGCGTCGCGCCGGTCTGGCACCCTGACGGTGCTGGATGTCGGTTCGAGCAAGGTCTGCTGCATGGTGGCCAAGCTCAAGCCGTGCGATGACGGCAAGCTGCTGCGCGGCCGTTCGCACCGGATCCAGGTGATCGGCATCGGCCATCAGAAGTCGCAAGGCGTGAAGTCGGGTGTCGTGGTCGATCTCGACAGGGCGGAGCATGCCATCCGCCTTTCCGTCGACGCAGCCGAGCGCATGGCCGGGCTGACGGTTGATTCGCTGATCGTCAACATGACGGCCGGCCGGCTGAAGAGCGAAGCCTTCTCCGCCACCATCAATCTTGGCGGCCACGAGGCCGACGAGGCCGACATCAAGCGCGTTCTCGGTGCAGGCGCCAAGCAGGCGCTGAAGGCCGAGCGCGAAGTGATCCATTCGCTTCCCGTCGGCTTCTCGCTGGATGCCGAACGCGGCGTGCGCGATCCGCGCGGCATGGTCGGCGACGCACTCGGCGTCGACATGCATGTGCTGACCGGCGACGCCGCGCCGATGCGCAATCTGGAGCTGTCCATCAACCGTTCGCATCTGTCGGTCGAGCGCATGGTGGCGACGCCCTATGCCAGCGGGCTGGCGGCGCTGGTCGACGACGAGCTGGAAATGGGTGCGGCCTGCATCGACATGGGCGGCGGCACGACGACGATCTCGGTGTTTTCGGAAGGCAAGTTCGTCCATGGCGACGCCATCGCCATCGGCGGCAACCATGTCACGCTGGACATGGCCAAGGGGCTGTCGACCTCGCTTGATGCCGCCGAACGGCTGAAGGTGATGCATGGTTCGGCGCTGCCCGGCAGCGCCGACGATCGCGACCTGGTCTCGATCCAGCCGATCGGTGACGATGGCGACGTGCCCTTGCAGATCCCGCGCTCGGTGATGACGCGCATCGTGCGCGCCCGCATCGACGAGACGCTCGAACTGCTGCGCGACCGGCTGAACAAGTCCGGCTATGGCAATGCAGTGGGCAAGCGTGTGGTTCTTACCGGCGGCGCCAGCCAGCTTGCCGGCCTGCCGGAGGCGGCGCGCCGCATTCTGGGACGAAATGTGCGCATCGGCCGCCCGCTCGGCGTGGCCGGCCTGCCGGAAGCGGCGAAGGGGCCGGCCTTCTCGGCCGCGGTGGGGCTTCTGATCTACCCGCAGATGGCGAGCTTCGAGAGCCATCCGGCGAAAGGAATTTCCGGTCTCAAAATGACCGGAACGGGCGGAAAACTGCATCGCATGAGTCAGTGGTTGAGAGACAGTTTCTAAAATTGACGGGGACAGCCCCATAGGCGGCCGCGGCGGCGAAGCGGCGTGAAAGGCAAAGGACGGAGACAATGACCATCAATCTGCAAAAGCCGGACATCACCGAGCTTAAGCCGCGCATCACCGTGTTCGGTGTCGGCGGCGGCGGCGGCAATGCCGTCAACAACATGATCACCGCCGGTTTGCGCGGCGTCGAGTTCGTGGTGGCCAACACCGACGCGCAGGCGCTGACCATGTCGAAGGCAGGCCGCCTGATCCAGCTCGGCGCTCACGTCACCGAGGGGCTCGGTGCGGGATCGCAGCCGGAAGTCGGCCGTGCGGCGG
>NZ_RZRR01000933.1:0-2112 GCF_003998555.1 Mesorhizobium sp. M7A.F.Ca.CA.002.09.1.1
GACCGTGCCAAGCCAGCGCAATATGGCATCAGCCCAACCGCTGTCGGCACAGTGGTGCAACTGGTGACCAACGGGCTGAAGCTTTCGGAATACCGGCCTGCCGGCGCCGACGACGCCGTCGACATCAGGCTGCGTCTGCCGGAAGACCGGCGCACGCTGTCGACGCTCGACGAGCTCAGGGTGCAGACCTCGCAAGGCTCGGTGCCGATCTCGAATTTCGTCGTGCGCAAGCCGGAGCCGACGGTCGGTATCCTCAACCGTATCGACGGCGCGCGCACGGTGGTCGTCCAGGCAAACGTTGCCGCAGGCGCCCAGGTCGCGGCCGTGCAGGCGGAGGTCACCAAGGCCGTCTCCGGGATGGATCTCGGCAGCGGCATACGTTGGAAGCTGGCCGGCTCGAACGAAGACAGCGCCGAGGCCAGCGCCTTCCTTGGCAAGGCGTTCGGGGCGGCGATCTTCCTGATCTTCCTGGTGCTGCTGATGCAGTTCAACAAATTCACCAGCGTGCTGATGGTGCTGTCCTGCGTGGTCATGGCGACGGTTGGCGTGTTCCTGGGGCTGCTGATCACAGGCGAGACCTTCGGCATCGTCATGTCGGGCATTGGCGTCATCGCTCTGGCCGGCGTGGTGGTGAACAACAACATCGTGCTGATCGACACCTATGACCGGCTGCGCGAAGAAGGCTGGGACAAGATGGACGCGGTGCTGCAGACCTGCCGCGAGCGCGCCCGGCCGGTGGTGCTGACGGCGGTGTCGGCGATCCTCGGCGTGTTGCCGATCGCCTTCGGCCTTGGGCTGGAAATCTTCCATCACGAGACGACGATCAACGCGCCGTCGACGCAATGGTGGATTTCGCTGTCCTCGGCGATCGTCTTCGGCCTGTCCTTCGCCACCTTGCTGACGCTGGTGGTGACGCCGTCGATGCTGATGATTTTCACGCGCAGCAAGAACAGCCGCTTCTATGCGTTTTTCCGCCGGCTGTTCCGGCGCGGCAAGGGAACGGTTTCGCCGACCGACAGGCCTGGCCAGGAAGCAGGCGACGAACCGGAAATCGCCTTTCCGAAAGCCGCCGAATAGACCCCATCGCCGATTTGACCGCAGAGGCCGCCCGGAACAACCGGGCGGCCTCTGCATTGTCTCTGAGCGAAACGTCGAAGCGAGGGCTTCTCATGCCGATCACCACCATCGTCATCATCGTCCTGATCCTTGTCCTCATCGGCGCGGTGCCGGCCTGGCCGCATTCGCGCTCCTGGGGTTATGGGCCGTCGGGTATTGTCGGCGTCGTGCTGGTGGTGCTCATGGTGTTGCTGTTGATGGGACGGCTCTGAGGCGCCCTCTCGTGGATTGTTCAGTGTGCAGAGGGGCGGCGCCCATGATCGCGGGAGTCAGGCAGCTTTCGCAACGCCATTCACGGTGGCAATGCCGATATCGCCAAGAGCTTCAGCAACCGCCTGATCCAACGGCGTGTGCGGGCTCTCGCCGACGATTCCTTCCCGCCGTATCGAAGCCCGCTGATGCGGCTCGCAGCGCAGGTAGGACATGGAGACGATCTCGCGCCACATCGCCACGAACGGGCTGCCAGCGCGCAGCACCCACCAGGGCATCGAAGTCATCTTGAGCGGACGACCAATAGCCTTCTCGGCAGCGGCCTTGATCTGCAGATCGGTGACCGCGTGGCCCGGAAAGTTCAGCGCTTCATAGAAGCCGAGCTTGTCCAGATTGCGCGCCAGCGCGACGAAACCCACAGCGAAGTCAGGCAGATAGGCCCATTCATGCACGAGCTCGACCGGGCCAGGCGCGGTGTAGATACCTTTGTTGATCTTGGCGGCAACGATCAGGTCGAACCATGATCCGCTGCCGGTGCCGCCGAAGAAATCGCCGGCCCGCAGAAGAATGGTGCGGACGCGGCTCGCGTCGGCCTCGCGACGAAACAACTCCTCCATGGCGCAGCGGATGCGGCCCTTTTGCGTGCTCGGGTGGAAGGGTGTGTCTTCCGATATCACCGCCGGCATCGGCGAGCCGTAATTGTAAACGGTGCCGGGGAAGAGGTGCAGTGCGCCGTTCGCGTGGCAGGCGGCCATGACATTCTGCGCCATCGGCAGGCACTTGCCC
>NZ_RZRR01000934.1:0-2111 GCF_003998555.1 Mesorhizobium sp. M7A.F.Ca.CA.002.09.1.1
TCATCTCTTATTCCCTGTCAGACCAATGTCGAGCAGTTCGGCCGGTCACCGTTCCGGCCCTGCGCGAGCGCAATTAGTCAAAGCGGACAAAAAGAGTCAACTTAATAATCAAGAGATCCACGCCGGCGACAATCGTTGCGAAGCAGGGGGTGGAGGACGGCGCCGGACCTACGGTCCGACTTCCCCCACGAGAAAAATACGGGCTTGGTTCGCGAAGCGGACGAAAGCCGGTTGCATGGCTTTCGAACAGTGAACGCCCGGCAGCGTCAAGGGTACGGCACCGAGCTTCGTTCATTGCATGAGCGCATGAAACATGCAGACATGGCGCCCGACACGGAACCGGTGCCGAGGGATCATGATGACGGTAGAGACAGTGCAGCGTGCGTCCGGGCGCGGCATCTGGGGATGGATGCTGTTCGACTGGGCGGCGCAGCCGTTCTTCACGGTCGTGACGACCTTCATCTTTGGACCTTACTTCGTCTCGCGCATGGCGAGCGATCCGGAGACCGGCCAGGCGGCCTGGGGCTACGGCATTGCCGCGGCCGGTCTTGTCATCGCCGTGCTGTCGCCTATCCTCGGCTCGATTGCCGACCAGACCGGCCCGCGCAAGCCCTGGATCGCATTCTTTGCCGCGGTCAAGGTCACCTGCCTTTGCATGCTTTGGTTCGCGGCCCCCGGTTCGAACCTTTTCCTGGTCGTGCTATTCTTTTCGCTGGCGTCGGTCGCGGCCGAGTTTTCGACCGTGTTCAACGATTCGATGATGCCGCGCCTGGTGCCGAAGAGCGAGATCGGCCGAATCTCCAACATGGCCTGGGGCCTTGGTTATCTCGGCGGCATGATCGCGCTGATCTTCGTCGTCGCTTGCTTGGCCGGTTCGCCGGAGACCGGCAAGACGATCATCGGCACCGACCCGCTCTTTGGGCTCGACCCGAAGCTCGGCGAGGACGCGCGCGCAACCGGGCCTTTGTCAGCCGGCTGGTACTTCCTGTTCATCCTGCCGATGTTCTTTTTCACCCCCGATGCCATCAAGGGCCTGCCGATCGGCCCTGCGGTGCGAGAGGGGTTGGCGGAGCTGAAAGTGACGCTGGGCGAGGTGCGCAAGCGCAGCGGCATCTTCCGCTTCCTTGTCGCCCGCATGATCTATCAGGACGGTGTCAATGCGGTGCTGGCGCTGGGGGGCACTTTCGCAGCAGCGATGTTCCACTGGTCGATCACCGAAATCGGTATTTTCGGCATCATTCTCAACGTCGTCGCCATCTTCGGCTGCCTGGTTGCAGCCCGTCTCGATACGGCGCTTGGCTCAAAAACCATCGTCATGATCTCGCTGGTCCTGCTCAGCATCGCCACGATCGGCATCGTCTCGACCGGACCGGGCTATACTTTGTTCGGCCTCTGGATGATGCTTGGACCGGACAGCGGTGGCCTGTTCGGCACGGCAGCGGAAAAGGCCTACATCTTCTTCGGCCTGTTGATCGGTGTGGCTTTCGGGCCGGTGCAGGCGTCGTCGCGATCCTACATGGCGCGCAGCGTCACGGCCGCCGAATCCGGCCGCTATTTCGGCATTTATGCGCTGGCCGGACGGGCGACCAGTTTCCTGGCGCCGTTCATGGTCGCGTCCGTCACCCTGGCCAGCGGCTCGGCACGGCTCGGCATGGCGGTGATCGTGCTGTTCCTCGGGATCGGCATGGCGATCCTGGTCAAGACGCCCTATCCAGCGGACCGGCCGGCGGATTGAGTTCTTTCTTCCTTCTCCCCCTGTGGGGTGAGCGGCCGGTTCGCGAAGCGAATTCATCGTGCCAGTGGCACGATGAAAGGCTGACGAACGCCGGGACGCTGCGGAGCAGCGGGGACCCGGCAGGGCGGATCGTCCACCGCCCGGCCCTTCGCGGGCTCAGGGCGTTCGAAGCTCGAAAAGCCAAGCAATTGGCTTTTCGTTTGCTGCGCGAACCGCTTCTCACCCCGCAAGGAGAGAAAGAAGAAGTGCGTCAATGCCTGAAATGCCGGACGCCCGTAAACACCATGGCGATGCCGTGCTCGTCGGCAGCGGCGATGACGTCCTTGTCGTTCATCGAGCCACCCGGCTGGATAACGGCAGTGGCGCCGGCGGCGAT
>NZ_RZRR01000935.1:0-2106 GCF_003998555.1 Mesorhizobium sp. M7A.F.Ca.CA.002.09.1.1
CGGTTATCCCCGGCCTTCATCCATGGACGAAGGTAGTCGCAAACCCGGGCATCTGGCACTTTGCGTTTCATGCGGTGCCTGAGTTACCGGAGTTGCTGGTGACGGGCCATCAACGCGCCTACTTCGATTTTTTCTTCGATCTGCTCGCCGGCCGTCCCGAAGCATTGACCAATGAAATGCGGGAGACGTTGACGCAGGCCTATGCGAGGCCGGAGGCACTTAAGGCCGGCTTTGATTGGTATCGCGCGTTCAAGCAGGATGCCGAGGCCAATGCCCCGGCGCGCATCGAAGTTCCGATCCTTTATATCCGCGGCGACGCGGATTTTGGATCGATTGACGATTACCTCGAAGGTCTGAGGATGTCTGGCGCAAAGAACCTGCAAGGTCACATGATCGCCAACTGCGGCGAATTCCTGCCGATCGAGGCACCGGCAGAATTCGTCAAGGCGCTGGTGGAATTCGCACCGAGATAGTGAAGCGATCAGCGTTATGCAGGTGCCTACTGGCTCGTGGAAGTTACGCGCCAGACCGTGTTCCCGACATCGTCGGCGATCAGCAGCGCGCCGGATTTGTCGACGGCAACGCCGACGGGCCGCCCGTGCGCCTTGTTGTCCTTGCCGAGGAAACCGGTGACGACGTCCTGCGGCTTGCCATCTGGATGACCGTCTTTAAACGGCACGAAAACGACCTTGTAGCCGTTGAAGCTCTTGCGGTTCCAGCTACCATGCTCGCCAACAAAGGCGCCGTTGCGATAGAGCTCCGGCAGGTTGGTTCCAGTGTAGAACGTCAAGCCCAGAGGTGCGACGTGGGAACTCAAGGCATAGTCGGGAGGGATCGCCTTGGCGACGAGGTCCGGCCGCTGCGGCATCACGCGCGGGTCGACATGCTGACCATAGTAGCTGTACGGCCAACCATAGAACGCGCCGTCCTTGACCGAGGTCATGTAGTCGGGAACCAGGTTAGGACCGAGCTCGTCGCGCTCGTTGATCACAGCCCACAGCGCGCCGCTCTGCGGCTCCCAACTCAGCCCGTTGGGATTGCGCAGGCCGCTCGCGAAAATACGATAGCGGCCAGTGGCCCTGTCGACTTCCCAGATGGCGGCCCGGTCCTTTTCCGCCTGGATGCCGTTCTCGGTGATGTTGCTGTTGGATCCGATGCCGACATACAGCCGAGACCCGTCGGGGCTGGCCACGAGAGACTTTGTCCAGTGGTGATCGATAGGTCCGCCGGGCAATGGCGTCAGCACGGCGCCCGGCGCGGTGATCTTGGTGTCGCCCGACGTGTAGGGATAACGCACGATGGCGTCGGTGTTGGCGACGTAGAGATCGTTGCCGACCAGGGCCACGCCAAAGGGCGAATTGAGATGATCGAGGAAGACCTCCTGGACATCGGGCAGACCATCGCCGTTCGTATCCCGCAGCAGGGTGATACGGTTGCTTCCTTCGGTGCCGCCGCCCGAGGTCGCCATCGACTCGATCCAGCCCATGATCAGGTCTTTCGGCCGCTTGATCGCGGCACCGGGCGGCGCCACGGATTCGACCACCAGAACGTCACCATTCGGCAATGTGTAAAGCGAGCGCGGATGCCTCAAGCCCTTGGCAAAGGCCTGGATTTGCAAACCCTTGGCGACGGTCGGCTTCTCGTCTTGTTTCCAACCGACGACCGACGCGACATGCATGGGCGGCACCAGATACTGAATAGGTTCAGGCAGCGTCGGGTTTGCTCAGACCTGATCGGTGGGATCCGGTTCGTTATCGCTGCATGCGGGCAGCGCCAAAATCGATCCGAACAGCAGACCGAGGCTCGCGATACGCCGGATATGTCTGGCGGAGACATTCATTCGACCACCTCCACTTGAGTGTGGCCGGAGCTCCATCCCAGCAGTCCCAGCAAGAGGATAACGATCACGGCGACGGCGGACAGGATGAGCCCCGTCGGCACGACCGAGGTCCAGGCATCACGGCTGTGCACCAGTGCGTTGAAGAGCGATATGACGAGCACGACGAGGCTGCCAAGGAGATATGGCCATGCAGGCCCGGCTTGACGGGCAAGTCGGCCGGTAGACAAATCGACAAGTGCTGCAAGGACCGCGAGCACGCCTACAAC
>NZ_RZRR01000936.1:0-2104 GCF_003998555.1 Mesorhizobium sp. M7A.F.Ca.CA.002.09.1.1
CTTCCTTCTCTCGGTCTATGCCGAGATCCTCGTCACCACCAATGGCGGCCCGGGATACGCCTCCACCAACCTGCCCTTCCTCGTCTACCAGAAGGCGTTGCTGGAGTTCAAAATCGGCCAGGCATCCGCCGGCGGTGTGATCGCCGTCATTCTCGCCAATATCGTTGCCTTCTTCGCCATGCGCGCCGTCGGCAAGAACCTGGACAAGTAAGGGAGGCTACGATGGCACGCTCAGTCACCACCCGGCACAAGACGATCGCGACGGTTGCCGCCTGGATCGTCGCCCTGCTGATCTTCTTCCCGATCCTCTACACGATCATCACCTCGTTCAAGTCGGAGCAGGAAGCCATCCAGGGCTTCAGCATCATCCCGTCGGGAACGTTCGAGAGCTATACCGAGGTCCAGGCACAGAGCGGCTACTTCAAGTTCTTCTTCAACTCGGTGCTGCTCTCGGTCGGCTCGACCATCCTGGCCCTGCTGGTCGCCATACCGGCGGCATGGTCGATGGCCTTCTCGCCGACCAAGCGGACCAAGGACATCTTGATGTGGATGCTGTCCACCAAGATGATGCCGGCGGTCGCGGTGCTGTTCCCGATCTACCTGATCTTCCGCGACACAGGCCTGCTCGGCAGCCGCATCGGCCTCATGATCATGCTGATGCTGATCAACCTGCCGATCGTGGTGTGGATGCTCTACACCTATTTCCGCGAAATCCCTGGCGAGATCCTGGAAGCGGCGCGCATGGACGGCGCATCGCTGTGGAACGAGATCGTCTATGTGCTGACGCCGATGGCGGTGCCGGGCATCGCCTCGACAATGCTGCTCAACATCATCCTGGCCTGGAACGAGGCGTTCTGGACGATCCGGCTGACGACGACGGAAGCCGCACCCCTGACCGCCTTCATCAGCTCGTTCTCAAGCCCGCAAGGCCTGTTCTGGGCGAAGCTTTCGGCCGCCTCGACGCTGGCCATCGCGCCGATCCTGATCATGGGCTGGTTCAGCCAGAAGCAGCTGGTGCGCGGCCTGACATTTGGTGCGGTGAAATAACGGAATTGCCCGAAGCAATCGGCAGAAATAACCCCTCGGGGAGGAAACCATGGGAAACATCACGCTCAAGAACGTCTCGAAATCCTTCGGAGCGACGTCCATCATCCCCGGTCTCGACCTGGTGATCGAGAATGGCGAGTTCGTCGTCTTTGTCGGCCCGTCGGGTTGCGGCAAGTCAACGCTGCTGCGCCTGATCGCCGGGCTCGAGGACACCAGCGGCGGCTCCATCAACATCGACGGCCGCGACGTCACCGGCGAGGCACCGGCCAAGCGCAAGCTCGCCATGGTGTTCCAGTCTTACGCGCTCTATCCGCACATGACGGTGGCCAAGAACATCGGCTTCCCGCTGAAGATGGCCGGTGAGGACAAGGCGACCATCGACAAGAAGGTGGGAGACGCGGCGCGCGTGCTCAACCTGACCAACTATCTCGAACGCCGGCCCGGCCAGCTTTCAGGCGGCCAGCGCCAGCGCGTCGCGATCGGCCGCGCCATCGTGCGTCAGCCGACCGCCTTCCTGTTCGACGAACCGCTGTCCAATCTCGATGCGGCACTGCGCGGCACCATGCGGCTGGAGATCAGCGAGCTGCACCATCAGCTCAAAACCACCATGATCTACGTTACCCACGATCAGGTTGAAGCGATGACCATGGCCGACAAGATCGTCGTGCTGAACGCCGGCAACATCGAGCAGGTCGGCTCGCCGATGGAGCTCTACAAGACGCCGAAGAACCTGTTCGTCGCCAGCTTTATCGGCTCGCCGAAGATGAACCTGATCGAGGGCGCGCCGGCTGCCAAAAACGGCGCCAAGACCATCGGCATCCGTCCCGAACACCTGGAGATCTCGACCAGGGCGGGCGAATGGAAGGCAGTCGTCGGCGTCGCCGAGCATCTCGGCTCCGACACCTTCCTGCACGTCCAGGCCGACGGCGTCGGTCCGCTGACCGTGCGCGCCGACGGCGAACTCGGCGTCCATCACGGCGACACCATTTACCTGACACCAGACAAGGCCAAGCTGCATCGCTTTGGCGCCGACGGAAAGGCAATCTGCACATGCGAC
>NZ_RZRR01000937.1:0-2102 GCF_003998555.1 Mesorhizobium sp. M7A.F.Ca.CA.002.09.1.1
GTTTCGAGATGTTTTTGGCTTAGCCGCGCTTCAAAAATGCCCGTGCCACGTAAAGGCTGATCGCCGCGGCATTCGATACGTTGAGCGAATGGATGGCGCCGGGCATGTCGAGCCGCGCCAGCGTGGTCACCGTCTCGCGGGTCTTCTGGCGCAGGCCTTTGCCTTCGGCGCCCAGCACCAGGGCGATCTTTTCTCCGGCAAAGCTCTTTTCGAGTTCGGCCGGCGCGTCCGAATCAAGCCCGATGGTGCGAAAGCCGGCCTCGTGCAGCTGGCCGAGCGCTTCGGCGAGGTTCTTCACCTCGATCTGGTCGATGTGCTCCAGCGCGCCCGAGGCGGATTTCGCCAGCACGCCCGATTCCTGCGGGCTGTGGCGGGCCGTGGTGATCAGCGCGCCGGCGCCGAAGGCGACCGCCGAGCGCAGGATGGCGCCGACATTGTGCGGGTCGGTGATCTGGTCGAGCACCAGCACCAGATTCGCGTCACCAAGCGCATCGAGCCGCTTGGCTTTAAGCGGCTCGGCCTCGATCAGCACACCCTGATGCACGGCATCCGACCCTGTGATCTTGTCGATATCCCTGGGTTCGACCAGTTCCGTCTTGAAGGGCAGGGCGGCGAGATCGGCGATTTCGAGGCGCTCGGCCGCATTGCGCGTCACCAGCATCTTCCTGATCTTGCGGCGCGGATTGTCGAGTGCGGCGCGAACCGTGTGCAGGCCGTAGAGCCGCACCAGTCCGTCCGCGGCATTTTCGCCCGGCGGAACCGGCTGTCGAGGCCGGAACGCCGGCGCGCCGCCGCTTTTCTCGTCGCGATAGGCGCGGCGCAGCTTGGCGTAATGGGTGTCTTTGGGGGTGTTGGTTTTATCGCTCATGGCTGGCTTCTATAGCGGTGTCCTCCGGCCAAGGATATGGCCCGCCGTCACAGCCGGCGAACAACATCGAAAAACGCTGGCTGCGCGGTTGACACCCAATGGCCTTGCCGCCATAAGGCGCTGCGCTGGTTTCGGAGAACACATAACTCGGGTCCGGATCGGCGTGAATGCCTCGTTGCATGGCTCCGGCGGCAGACTGGAGAGGTGCCCGAGTGGTTAAAGGGGACGGACTGTAAATCCGTTAGCTTAGCTTACGTTGGTTCGAATCCAACCCTCTCCACCACTGCCGGCCCGGAAGCCCTGAAACGCGACAAGAATCGGACCGAAAAGTGCATGGCGCTTTTCGGATGAATCCGGTACTTCAGGTAAGGCGCGGGTATAGCTCAGTGGTAGAGCAGCAGCCTTCCAAGCTGAATATGCGGGTTCGATTCCCGCTACCCGCTCCAGACACTCATCCCATCACCGGCAAGCCGAAGCACTGCGCACGAAGCGCAGCGCTCCAATTGTCGTGGCTGCGCCGCGTCAGCTGTTGAACGCGGATGCGACCTGGTGCTGCTGCGGCACCTGGCCATTCGGCGTCAGCTTGTCGACGATGCCGGGCAGGGCGGTGGACAGTTGCTTGAGCAGTTCCTGCTCGTCCAGTCCGGTCCGTTGCGCGATCTCGCGGATGATCTGCGGTCCGATCGCGGCGCCAAGATCGTTGGCGTTGATCGACTGGTTCTGGCCGGTTCCGACCCAGGAGTCCGCGGTGTTGCCGTGACCGGCGTCCCGGAGCTTTTCGAGCAGTCCGCCCAGGCCGCCCAGCAGGCCACCGTCGGCGGATGTGGTTTCCGTCGGGACGGGGGCGGTCGGAGCGGGCACGGGAGACTGTTCCGGCTCTTCGGCACTTCTGCCGCTCAGCATCTTGCCGACCAGCAATGCGCCGAGTGCGATCATCAGAGGTTTGGTGATGTTGCCGCCGGGAACGGCGTTGTCAAAAAGTCCCATCGTGGATCCTCCATAGCGACCAAGGCCCGACCCCTCCTCAACAATGAAGCATTCGGGCGGAATTTCAAGCTGGCTTGAGGTTTTGACAATCATATGAAAATGTTCGGCTGGCGAGGGGATGGAGAGGAAAAAATGGGTATCATCAGCTGGATCATTCTCGGCGTGGTCGCCGGCTTCATAGGCAGCAAGATCGTCAACAAGACCGGCCAGGGTGTCATACTGGATATCGTGCTGGGCCTCGTCGACC
>NZ_RZRR01000938.1:0-2102 GCF_003998555.1 Mesorhizobium sp. M7A.F.Ca.CA.002.09.1.1
GGATTGCACTTGGTGACGTCGATCTTGATCGAGGTCTTCACGCCGGTCTTGAAGTCACCGTCGTCGGGCTTGCTCGGATCCTGCGATGGGATGATGGTCCCGGTGCCCGGTCCGGCCGTCACCTTGATCATGCCCTGGTTGTCGACGATCGTCGGCGCGGGAAATGCCGCACGATCGATCTTGGCCGTGATCGCGAAGTTGATCACACGCTCGTTGGCAGCGCCGACGCCGTCGACATCGGACGTGGAGATGCGGAAATCGGAAACCGTGGCAGTATCGTTCGGATTTGCCGAAGTGCTGATCGTTGCACCCGGCAGTGGTCCGCCGGACGAATCCGTGCCGTCGCCGGACACGTTGACGTTGATGATCGCAAGGCCGTGCGGAAGCTGGTCCTTGAAGTCGATCCTGACCTTCTTCAGCCTGGCCTCGAGGCTCGGGTCGGCAAGGCCCTGCGGATCGCCGCGCAAGCCGAAGCTCAGCGAGTAGACGACGTAATCGCAGCCTCTTTGAACGCCTGTCTTGGTGAAGAAAGGCACCACCTGGTCAGGCCTCGGAGTGACGACGCGCGAACTGTCGAGATCGAGCTTCAGCTCCGGGGTGATCGAGGCAGCGTCTTCTGCAAAGCCTTGCACCGGGGTGAACGTGGCGACCGCGATACCGGCCGCCATCAGCCAGCGCGCGCCGCGCCTGGCGTATGACAGGGGTTTCATGATCGTCTCCATGACGGTTGTTTGGGCGTTCGTTGCGAGCGGGGAGAGTGCGAGATTTTTCATCTTCCCCTCCTCAACGTTCGCAGCTGGCGGCTGGGGTTCTGAGCGGCAAAGTCATCTTGCAGCAAGGGTAATAGCCACCCTTGTCCTTGTCGGACTTCCTGTAGAAGCAGAGCCCGACATCGACTGTGTCGCCCGGATAGTGGCCGGTGATGTCGATCGTGTAGGGCTTGCCGGGCGCATGCGACTGGGATGATGTCACCCCGACGCCTGGCGTCCTGGACTGGACCTTGATCGAATCGCCGCCGAAGCCGGCATGGTCATGGAGATAGAGATCGGCCTCGAGGCCGGAAGGCGTGCAGTAATACTGGACGTCGTCGACGTCGAGACATGGAGGCAGGTTGCCGGGTGGTGGGAAATCCGGCGGGTAGAAGGGGGGCAGGTAGCCGCCCGGGATTTCCTCGTAATAGCCGGCGCGGCCCTCGCAAGGGTGCCAGACGGCAACATCGCCGACATGGCCCTCGACCTCCGGGTCTTCGAAATAACCGTCGAAGTCGACGAACCATGAGCCGAAGGGCGGCACATTGGCCGGCTTGACCAGCTCTTTCGGCGTGATCTGCACACCGTGTACGGCCAGCGGCCCGCCGGCTGCGAGCTGTTCGGCGAGTGAAGGATTGTCGCGCAGCTTGTCGCCCGTGTTGACCAGCGTCTGCGTGCAGACGGAGCTGTCGAGATTGCCGTCGGCATCATAGCCATATTGCAGATCAAGACCGCCGGCCGACTGCCGGTTGCCTTGGGGGAAGCCGACCGCATATTCCTGCGGCACTTCGACCCAGACCGATTCCGTTTCCGGATCGTCCGGGTTCTCCCGGAAGTAGCGGATGACCTCGCCTTTACCGGAATCGGCGAACTGGCCGTAATCGTAACGGTTTTCGACCGGACCGCGCTGGGCCAGGTACATGAAGCCGCTGTTGTCGAAGGCGATGTCGGTGACGGCGTAGTCCTTGTCGGCCCTGACCGTCAGTTCCCAGCGCGGGTCACCGGCAAAACTGCCGTCGCGGGCGATGCCCACCGACCAGATTTCCGACTTTTCGCCGACCGAATAGTAGAGCCGGCCGCCATGGTAGGAGACACCCCAGACGCGGCGCTCGTCCTGCGTGTAGCCCCAGCTGTCGGGGTCTTCGCTATCGAAGGCGGCACCTTGTATGTCCATCACCGAACCATCGTCGGCGACGGGAGCGAGCCCATGCGTGGGCCGGCCGGCAACGCCGTGATCGAAGCTGTCGATCAGTCTGCCTTCGGCGTCGATGCGATGGATCAGGCCGGTGTCGAGATCGGACGCAAAGAACTCGCGGTGAGTGGCGTCGAAAGTGAGATTGCCGATGCCGGGAC
>NZ_RZRR01000939.1:0-2100 GCF_003998555.1 Mesorhizobium sp. M7A.F.Ca.CA.002.09.1.1
TCCAAGGCCGGCATGATCGGCTTCTCCAAGTCGCTGGCGCAGGAGATCGCCACCCGCAACATCACAGTTAACTGTGTTGCACCAGGCTTCATCGAATCGGCAATGACCGACAAGCTCAACGACAAGCAGAAAGAGGCGATCATGGCGGCGATCCCGACGCGGCGCATGGGCACCAGCGTCGAAGTCGCGTCCGCCGTCGCTTATCTCGCCTCCAACGAAGCCGCCTACGTCACCGGCCAGACCATCCACGTAAATGGCGGCATGGCTATGATTTGAACGAGGTTCTGCAGCAACGCCGGCGGGTTGTGTAAAGAGACCATTTCGGCTTGGACCTCAGCTATTTTTCGTGTAATGCGGCCCGCAACCCGGCGGTTCGGGCAAAAATCGGTCCGTAGTCGTTGCGTTTCCGGCAGGACCATCTTTCAGCTTGATTAGCGGCATTCTGCCCGCTAACGAAGACAGACAAACAAAAGACGAGGATGCCCAAATGAGTGACACCGCAGAGCGCGTCAAGAAGATCGTCATCGAGCACCTTGGCGTCGATGCCGACAAAGTGACGGAGCAGGCGAGCTTCATCGATGATCTGGGCGCCGACAGCCTCGACACGGTCGAACTCGTCATGGCGTTCGAAGAAGAATTCGGCGTCGAGATCCCCGACGACGCGGCCGAGACCATCCTGACCGTCGGCGATGCCGTGAAGTACATCGACAAGGCTTCGGCCTGACGCTTTCTGCAGTCATCACCGGGGAGGACCTGCGATGAGGCGTGTCGTCGTCACGGGCCTTGGCTTGCTGTCGCCGTTCGGCATGGGCTTCGAGCACAGCTGGAAGGAGCTTCTGACCGGCCGCAGCGCTGCCAAGCGCATCACCGAGTTCGAGGTGGAGGACCTTGCTTGCAAGATCGCCCACGTCATTCCGCGTGGTGACGGCAGCAATGCCACCTTCAATCCCGAGGCCGTGCTCGAGCCGAAGGAATTGCGCAAGATCGGCGACTTCATCCTGTACGGGATTGCCGCCGCCGACGAGGCGCTGAAGGATTCCGGCTGGGAACCCAAGACGCATGAAGAGCAATGCGCCACCGGCGTCCTGATCGGCTCCGGCATCGGCGGCATCGAGGGCATCGCCGAGAACGCGATGATCCTCAAGGAACGCGGCCCGCGCCGCATCAGCCCCTTCTTCATCCCGGGCCAGATCATCAATCTCGTCTCCGGGCAGGTTTCGATCCGGCACGGGCTGAAAGGCCCGAACCATGCCGTCGTCACGGCCTGTTCGACCGGCGCGCACGCCATTGGCGATGCTGCCCGGCTGATCATGTGGGGCGATGCCGACGTGATGGTCGCCGGTGGCGCCGAAGCGCCGGTGACGCGGCTGTCGATCGCCGGGTTCGCCGCATGCCGGGCACTGTCGACGGAACGCAATGATTCGCCGCAAACGGCGTCGCGCCCCTATGATCGCGACCGCGACGGCTTCGTCATGGGCGAGGGCGCCGGCGTTGTCGTGCTCGAGGAGCTCGAACATGCCAAAGCACGCGGCGCCAAGATCTATGCCGAGGTGACGGGTTATGGTCTCACCGGCGACGCGCATCACATCACGGCGCCCGCCGAGGATGGCGATGGTGCCTTCCGTTGCATGACGGCGGCACTCAACCGGGCCAAGCTTACGCCTGCCGACGTCGACTACATCAACGCGCACGGCACCTCGACCATGGCCGACACGATCGAGCTCGGCGCTGTCGAGCGGCTTGTCGGCAATGCCGCATCGAAGATCTCGATGTCGTCGACCAAGTCGTCGATCGGCCATCTGCTTGGGGCGGCCGGTGCCGCCGAAGCGATCTTCTCGATCCTTGCCATCAGGGACAATGTCGCGCCGCCGACCATCAACCTCGACAACCCCGAACGCGAAACCGCGATCGACCTGGTGCCGAACAAGCCGCGCGCCCGCCAGATCGACGTGGCGCTGTCCAATTCGTTCGGCTTTGGCGGGACCAATGCGTCGCTGGTCTTCCAGCGCTACAATGGCTGATCGTCCGGCTGCCGGGCGACGCTTTGGCGTGCCGTCAATTTTGCCATATTCGCCTCTACTCTGCCGCTGGGGATTCGTT
>NZ_RZRR01000940.1:0-2092 GCF_003998555.1 Mesorhizobium sp. M7A.F.Ca.CA.002.09.1.1
GCCAATCGCCGCCGCTCAGTTGAGATCGCGCCGATACTCCTTGACCTCGCTGCGGTCGACGATCCGCTCGTCTCCGTCATGGGCAGTGATGTGGGTCTCGATCCGCCAGACGTCGCGCAGCGCGCGCACCGTCGCCGTCACTGAAAGGCGCGCCTGCCAGTCGCCGCGGCCATAGGATTTTTCCCAGGTGCAGGTGCCGACCGCCGAGGTCGGGTCGTCGGGGTGAATGGAGAACCGGTCGACATGCTTCGCTGAAAGGACGATTCCCGTATGCGGATGCCGCACCGTGCCGCCATCATTGACGACTTGGTAGACCGTCTCGCTGGTGACCTGGTCTGTCGAAACCGAGCGCTGAAAACCGTCGCCCTTGGCCAGAACCTCCTGCTCCATCGGCGCGGCGCTTTCCGGAGCCAGGAAGGCCCCCAGCGTGTCGTCCAGCTTCTGCGGCGCGCGCACCGGCAGGATCAGCCGGCTGTCCCCGCAATGGATCGACAGCGTCGCCTGCTCGGCGGTCGGAAAGACGATCGGCCAATGCGATGTCGCCAGTGCCAGCCGGATACGCTCGCCAGCCTCGAAACGCTGCCCGCAGCAGCGCAGCTTGATGCGGACGGTCTCCGCCCGGCCCGGCACCATGGGTACGATGTCCAGATCATCGTTGCGATGGCTCAGATTGAGGATGCCGTAGCTGATGCGCGAGGCAGCACCTTCCGGGAACACTTGCGACAGCGTGGCGGACAGAAGCGCAACCGGCTTGTCGGAGGAGAGCTTGACCTCGAATTCGGGAAAACCGAGGATCTCGACCGCTTCGGTCAACGGCGCCGTCTCGAAGATCAGGGCATTGCCTTCTTCCGTGCGTTGGTCGACCGGCAAGGTAGGCATGACGCCATAACCGCACCAGGCGCCGGACGACAGGCCGGCCGTCTGCGGCGATGAAATCTCCAGGATCGTGTCTTCGCCCCTGGCCTCGCTCAGCACATGCGGCGCAAGGTTCAGCACCTTTTCGCCGATTCCCGGCCCCGGCCATGCCGGCTCCGCGACCCAGCGGCCGGGTCGCTCGTCATAGATCGCTGCCGGCCGTGCGGGATCTTGAATCCAGGCGCGCAGCATCGGCTCGTCGGCAATGCCGGTGTTTATGCCCTTGAGATATTGATCCCACCAGCGCAGGCACTCCTGCAGGAAGCCGATGCGCGGTCCCGGCATGGCGAAGTGCGGATATTTATGGCCCCAGGGTCCAATCAGCCCTTTACGGGGACCGCTTAGCTTTTCCAGCATCCGGAAGATCGGATTGGGATAACCGTCGGCCCAGCCGCCGACGGCGTAGACCGGGATTTCGACATCGGAATATTCCTCGCAGATCGAACCGTGCTTGTAGAAATCGTCGCGGCGCTGGTGTTCAAACCAGTCCTGCATCCAGATGCCATTGCCATTCAGCCGTTGTTTCCAAAGATCGCGCCAGCGGTCGCCGACAATGAGCGGGTCGGGCGGGGTCATGGCGATGGCCCAGGCGGTGGTTCCCCACATCAGATTGTCGCACATCATCGCGCCGCCGAGATAATGCACGTCGTCGTTATAGCGGTCGTCGGTCGAGCACAGCGAAACGACGGCTTTCAGCGCCGGCGGCCGGCGGGCCGCGACCTGCAGCCCGTTGAAGCCGCCCCAGCTGATGCCGATCATGCCGACGCTTCCCGAGCACCAGGATTGCCTCGCCAGCCATTCGATGACCACCAGGCAGTCATCCTGCTCCTGCTTCAGATACTCACCCTTGCACAGCCCTTCGCTGTCGCCCGAGCCGCGCATATCGACCCGCACGCCGGCATAGCCGTGACCGGCGAAATAGGGATGCGTCAGCGCATCGCGCTCCACCGTTCCGTCACGCTTGCGATAGGGCAAATATTCGAGGATCGCCGGCACGGGATCGCTCTCCGCGTCTTCCGGCAGCCAGACACGCGCCGCCAGCTTGACGCCATCCGGCATCGGAATCCACAAATTCTCGATCTCGCGGATTTTGCGCGGGAAATCGGTGACGATGCGGATATCTTGCATGGCGGCTCCTCTCAACGCCCCGGCCGACACTTGCGCCGGTGGCGATCCT
>NZ_RZRR01000093.1:0-9966 GCF_003998555.1 Mesorhizobium sp. M7A.F.Ca.CA.002.09.1.1
GGATGTAGATTCGCGGCATCGTCGAGCACTCGACGAAAACCTTCCGCAGGCTTCCTTCGTATGAGCCACATGAAGCGGCCATCTGAGTGAGCAGGTGATCGAGGAGATTGATGTTCTTCTGATACTCGATGGAAGGCTCGAGGGTGATCACAGTCACTTCGACGCCCCATCGGGTACCCATAGCGATGAGCTTTCGCCGGTTTTCTTCGACGGCTGGGACGTTCGCTTCCTTCAGAGCAAAGTCCAGAACCACGATCTTGCCGACCTTCAGGTCAAGATGGTTTTCGAACGCGGCGAAACGCGTTTCCCATCCAAGCGCGACGATCGCGATATCTGCCTCCATCGTTTCGCAGGTACCTGCATCTCTCGCCTTCTCGGTGACGGCCAGATGGCCGAAGACTCGATACTCGACAGTTGAAGCGGTCATTCGAGATCGCTCTCGAAAAGCGAGTGCTGGAATTCGGTCTTGAGTGCGGGCCGCGCGACGAGCTCCTTAAACACCGAGTCGGCCCAGTCTTCTGGGAGCCGATGCCTGGTAAAAAGCAGGTCGACCATCCGCGCCGCAGGGATTGTGTTGATTTCGTACGGGCCGCGATAGGAGAACCCGAAGTAAGGTGCAAATCGCCGATGCAATCTGATCATCATCTCCTTCGATGCGGGGTCGGCGCGGTCCACCTCAAAGTTGCCGGCGGCGGAGACCTCCCGGATAAACCCATCCCTTTCCGCCCGACGCAGGACCTCGTCCAGTTTTCCGCTGGGTTGCTCCAGTCGGTTCACCAGCGAGCGCATTTCCTTTAGATCAACCCTGAAAATGCCTCTCTCTGTCGTTCCTAGAGCATTTTCTTCGGCAAACTCTGTCTGGAGGCGAGCGGTCAGGTAACCCAACGCCCGCACCATGCGCACGCTCTCTTCTTCGTACGGATGTGAAAGCGCCTGAAGTCCATCAAGCTTCCGTTGAGAGGCGGCGTTCACAGCCTGTCTCTGCTGTTCGAGATGAATCTGTAAATCCGAGTTGATGAATTCCACCAGTTTTCGTGGATCACTGGAACTCGGAACACTGCGGCGGAAGATCTCTCCCATTATATCAAGGAAATCGCGTATACAGACGTCGCTCAATGATGTGATGATCTGGTGCCCTACGTACGGGTAGTCATGCAGACGCAGCATCTGGCACGCTTTCAGAAAAGCCCATCCCTGTTTCCGGGCGATCGACCTCTTCAGATTTGAAGCATCCGCCTTGCTCATGGGCCGGCGCTTAATTTCCGGGTTCATGAGCGCGAGCGCCAGCCCTTCGGCATAAGGGCGCGCTTTTCGATCAAGAAGGAATTGCTGCTGATCCGCCGTCCTCAAATTCACGGAGAGGAATTCACGTGCTGCATCAGCAAGTGCCACAAGCTCTTCTCTGCCCTCGGAATGACCCGATATGATAACCCGCTCGATGATGTCATTGACGGAAAGCCGCCCCAGCCGGTTTTTGAGCGAAAACGCGCTGAGCGCATCGTTGCGCTCGAGATCACTCCGCAGATGGTCAGGAAGCGCATAGTACAGCCGAAGCGACGACACGTTCTCGCACAGCGTGGCGAACTCCCTCGGATCGACTGAATCAAGATTCTCGACGTCCCGGTCAGCATTCGAGAGCGACTGGCCGGGTATGATCGTCCGGATCGTGTCGTAGAGGCCGCCGATGTAGGCGAGGACCCATTTCACGTTGCCGCGCGTCTTTCTCACCAAGGTGTTCAGGAACTGCTGTTGGAGCGGTGTCAGTGCTTCACAGTCGTCAATCAGTATCTTGAAGAAGGGCGCCCTGTCACCGGCGAAAGATGGGCCATTTAAAAGTGGAGTGATCGCGGTCGCGACCTTGTTAATGATCGCGCCAGGGTCTGTTGCTCTGAAGCCGGTCGCTCCGGCATCGGCGGCAAAGAAGAACGCGTTGAAGCATTCGTCGACGTACCGGGTTATCCCACCCCGCAGCTCATCGATGCTGAAGAAGTCGAGACGGGCAGGTTGGGGTATGAAGTGCAGCACTTCGCGATGCAGTGCCAGGGCGACGTCCCTATCTTCGGAGGCCCGGTATTTCAAGTGGCCGTCGCGTCTGAGCTGGCCGATGCTCTCGAGCAGGCGTTCGACTATCTTCAGCTCCAGATAGTGAGAGAAGATTACGAATTGCCGCGGGATCACGGCGGCCGTGTCGAAGCGTATCCGCTCCGGAATGAGGTTCAGAACGGCGTTGTCGATTAGGGGCGAGAATGTCTCATTGAGCTGGAAGAAGACGCCATACCAAGCGAGCTTGCCGACTTGGTCCGAGAGACTTTTGTCTTCAAGAATATGGACTGTGGAAAGCGAGCGAAGAATGCTGGTCTTGCCGCTGCCTCTCGTCCCTGCGACGAAGACCGGCTTGGCGGCGGCAGAAATCAACGCCGACTTCTGACTGAACCACAGTATCGGGCGGCTTTCGTACTCGATCCTGTTGGGGCCGAACGGATTCTCCATCGCTATTCGTCCCTTACCTTAATGCGCCAAGCCGAGTTTGCCTTGGTGAGGCCGTCTATCTCGATGAAGCGCGCCGCTTGGAGCATCAGAAGAGAGTCTTCCAGATCTAGCCCGAGCTCGGCGGAGGCAGCAATCTCAGTGATCTCGTCCCAGAAGAGTAACCCATTCCCGCGCCTGGTGGCATGGTCGCGCAGTCGGCGCAGCAGGTCAAACGTGTCGTTGTTCAGAAAGGCCTTGCCGTTGGACATGGTCGAAATAAAGCAATGTTCGCCTTCCATGACCGTCCCGTCGGCGACATTGGTGCGGTAGGGTATAAGTCGGATGCCGACGAGCTCTCCCTGATCGGTCGTGAAGAAGACGAGCTCATTGAAACCTGACTGTATCTCTGGTGCTGAGATGCAGATCAATTTGCCGTCCGGAAACCTTGGATCGTTGACGATCTCGACCGGATCAGCATGTATGTGTCCATGCAGGTAGACGATAGGCTTGTTGCCCTGCAGCAGCTGAGTTCTGACAAATCCGCTGTTGAGCATCTCCGCGTATGGCGTAATGCGCGGAGTCTTTTGTGGCAGCAGATTGTGATGGCCGATTATGATGCCGTAACGCATGTCGGGCTGCTGGAGCAATTCCTGTAGGCCTGCAAGCATCTCACGCGAGATGTATGGCGTGTCCATCTGACCGTAATACTCGTCGTCGGACGCCTCCTTGTCTGGATCGCTGGGAGGTGTCGCGGGCGAATGTCCCGAGATGTCCGGCGAGCCGAGATCTAGAGGCTCTGTAGAAGGACTGAGTGCCTCGAGACGATCACGAAGGAACGCGGGAAGGTTTTGAAGCTCCCAACTGCCTATCGCTGTGTTGACGAGGATGAAGTTTGCGCCTGCGGATCCTGTCGGAAGTCTGAAGTGCACGGGTTGGTCCACGGGAACGGTCTGCCAACCCAAGCGGGCGGCTAAACTCGCCATTTCGCTGAATTTCTCAGTCGGTCCAAGTTCGCGCGCGTCATCACGGTTCACATCGTGATTTCCCGGTACGAATATCAACGGAAGCGCCTTTGAACTGCGTCCCTGTGCGCGGCAGAGCAACGTGAAATGCTGGAATGCCGAAGCAATGAAGGTCTTGTCGCCACGGCTCGTGAAATCCCCCATGAAGGCGATCGAATCCAAGGGCTTCGAAGTCGTCAGCCGCCGAAGTTTCGTCAAGACGGCACGCAGCGAAGACGCGCGTAGCTTCTGCGTTATTTTCGGAGCGAACTTGCTATCCTTGGCATCGATGTTGCTAGAGGAAGGATGCCAGTCCGGATAGTGAATATCGCCTACTTGAAGGATTCGCACCCGCCGCATAACTCGCCCCCCTGCCGAGAGCCATAGACTAATCCGTTCGCTTTTGCCAAGCGCGAACGATCATCCGCAGTGTCCTTAACGAGGTAGCCTGCACTTTTCGAGAATTGCCACGGCGGCTATTTTTCGGCTGTGAAGCACACGAGACCCGTGACGTGAGACCCAGTTGCTCAATGCCCAGTTGCTCAATGAGCTTTCTTACGAATAAGGGAGAATTTCCGCGGCCGGACTATCTCTGAGCGAGCGTGCATGACTGCCAACGGAAGGTCTTGCACGCACCCTTGCGATCTTGAGCAATGGTCGCCATGACTTTCTTCTTGCAGGCTTTTGAGTGGCCCAGCCTGCGATCACCAGACCCCACCGATTCTAAAGAGCGTGGCAGATGGGATAGTCGAGGTTGCCCGTGCACAGTCACGCTCAGGGCTTGCGCCGCCCAGAGGACACGCTGAAAAGGCAGATTGGGGCGCAAGCACGCCATTCACGAGAGGTTCGACATGAAGACCATGCAAGAAAAAGACATTCCGGCATTCGTACAAGCAGTTGTGGACGCCGGCTGCAAAATTTGCGCGATTGGCAACTTGGGATACGTCTTTGGCGATGCTGATTTCACGCCAGCGCAACGGAGGGCCGTCGAGCCACAGCTGCGTAGGATTGCTGAAATCTACGGCGAACGCGATCATCTCATGAACGAGATAGCTGTATATCTGCGGTCGATCGGACGCCATGTCGAGGTTGAGCCGAAGACAGGTATTTCCTGATGGCCGTGATCGCGAGAAGCCGTCTTCCAACCTCTGAATCCTAAAGGAGGTGACCCCCAAGGCCGTTCGTCACCTTCGACCAGAATAACCACATCCGTGACCGCCTGAGCTACTTGGTCGATACGCGCACATGGCCAATACAGTTTCTCCATCCTTCACGAAGCGAATGAGGCTTTGGCCATTCAGCCCCGGTCTACGGGGCGTGACTTGTCCCCGATGCATGCGCGAGCTCTCCGCCCGGCTGGCCGCCGGTCGTCGCCACCGGCCGAAGGCGCCCGAATGCGCTTGACAAGATAGCGTCAGCCCGTTCAACCTAAGGCATTCACCAGGGGAGTCCCGGCAAGGGGCTGAGATACTGCTGGCTTTCGCGGCGCAGTGACCCGTTGAACCTGATCCAGTTCATACTGGCGTAGGGACGGTGCAAGCGCTTTGCGGGAGTTTACGCCCGAGGTCCTGTTGCAGCAGGTCTACAGAAGCGTCTTTTCATCCTTCCGGCACAGAACTGGGTCTCCAATGCATGAGCAAAGGAGCCTCACGATGAATGCCCTCACCCCCGCCGTATCGACGGGACCACTGCCCGCCTCGCGGAAAATCCACAAGCCCGGCGTCCTCTACCCGCAGATCAGGGTGCCGATGCGCGAGATTTCCGTCCATCCGACGGCCGGCGAACCGCCCGTCACCGTCTACGATCCGTCCGGCCCCTACACCGATCCATCAGTCGAAACCAGCATCGAAAAAGGCCTTGCCCGGCTTCGCCACGAATGGGTCACGGCGCGTGGCGATGTCGAAGCCTATGACGGCCGCCACGTCCGGCCGGAAGACAATGGATTCGCCACCGGCGAGCGCCTGACACCGGAATTTCCGATACGCAATCGGCCGCTCAAGGCCAAGCAGGGCAAGGCGGTGACCCAACTTGCCTATGCGCGCGCCGGCATCATCACGCCAGAAATGGAGTTCGTAGCCATCCGCGAGAATCTCGGCCGCGAGGTGATGCGCGGCAAGCTGCAACGCGACGGCGAAGCCTTCGGCGCGGCGATCCCAGATTTCGTCACACCCGAATTCGTGCGCGACGAGGTGGCGCGCGGGCGCGCAATCATTCCCGCCAACATCAATCATCCCGAGAGCGAGCCGATGATCATCGGTCGCAATTTTCTGGTCAAGATCAACGCCAACATCGGTAACTCGGCTGTCACATCGTCGATGGCCGAAGAGGTCGAAAAAATGGTCTGGGCTATCCGCTGGGGCGCGGACACGGTGATGGACCTGTCGACCGGCCGCAACATCCACAACATCCGCGACTGGATCGTGCGCAATGCGCCGGTGCCGATCGGTACGGTGCCGCTCTATCAGGCGCTGGAAAAGGTCAACGGCATCGCCGAGGATCTGAACTGGGAGGTCTACCGCGACACGCTGATCGAGCAGGCCGAGCAAGGCGTCGACTATTTCACCATCCACGCCGGCGTGCGGCTGCACTACATCCCGCTGACCGTCGACCGGGTCACGGGCATCGTCTCGCGCGGCGGCTCGATCATGGCCAAATGGTGCCTGCACCATCACCGGGAGAGCTTCCTCTACGAGCATTTCGAGGAGATCTGCGACATCGCCAGAGCCTATGACGTCTCCTTCTCGCTCGGCGACGGCCTTCGTCCCGGTTCAATCGCCGATGCGAACGACGCGGCGCAATTCGCCGAACTGGAAACACTTGGAGAACTCACCAAGATTGCCTGGGCAAAGGACTGCCAGGTGATGATCGAAGGCCCGGGCCATGTCCCCATGCACAAGATCAAGCAGAACATGGACAAGCAGCTCGCAGTGTGCGGTGAGGCGCCGTTCTACACGTTGGGGCCGCTGACGACCGACATCGCGCCGGGCTATGACCACATCACCTCAGGGATAGGTGCCGCCATGATAGGCTGGTTCGGCACCGCAATGCTTTGCTACGTCACGCCGAAAGAGCATCTCGGCCTTCCCGACCGCAACGACGTCAAGATTGGCGTGATCACCTACAAGATAGCCGCCCATGCAGCCGATCTGGCGAAGGGCCATCCGGCAGCGAAAACCAGGGATGATGCCCTTTCGCGCGCGCGCTTCGAGTTCCGCTGGGAGGACCAGTTCAACCTGTCGCTCGACCCCGAAACCGCACGGTCCTTCCACGACCAGACCTTGCCCAAGGAGGCGCACAAGCTGGCACATTTTTGTTCGATGTGCGGGCCGAAATTCTGCTCCATGCGCATTTCCCACGACATCCGTGCCGAGGCCCAGAAGGAAGGCATGGCGGCAATGGCGGCAAAATACCGGGAGGGCGGCGATCTCTACATGCAGGCGGACGAGACTGGCGTACCGGTCGTGCCAGAGGCTCCCAAACCATCATGAGGGTGCTCGTCAAAGGGGCCGGCGTTGCCGGCCTCACCGTCGCTTTCGAACTCGCCGCCCGCGGCGCGACGGTCACCGTCGCCGAGATGCGGCATGGCCTTGGTGGCAACGCGTCGTGGTTCGCCGGCGGCATGCTGGCGCCATGGTGCGAGCGCGAAAGCGCGGAGCAGCCGGTGCTGGATCTCGGACGCGATGCTGCCGACTGGTGGGATGCGGTGCTGTCGGGTCAGGTGACACGGGCCGGGACATTGGTCGTGGCCGCGCCGCGTGATGCCGGTGAGCTTGACCGGTTCGCCAGTCGCACGTCAGGGCATCGGCGCGTCGATGAAAACGAAATTGCGCTCCTGGAACCCGACCTCGCCGGCCGCTTCCGGCGTGGATTGCTCTTCCCCGACGAGGCTCACCTCGACCCACGCCCGGCGATGGCGGCACTTCATGACAAGCTTGCGACCATGGGTGTCAAATTCCACTTCGGCTGCGACGCCCGGCCTGTTTCGGGATTCGCCCGTCAGATAGACTGCATGGGAATGGCAGCGGCCGATGACAGGCTGCGCGGTGTTCGCGGCGAAATGCTGATCCTTCGCACGCCTGATGTCTCGCTGTCGCGGCCGGTCCGTTTGCTTCATCCACGCTTTCCGCTTTATGCCGTGCCGCGCACCGATCACCGTTTCATGATCGGAGCGACGATGATTGAAAGCCAGAGCGCCGGACCGGTGACGGCGCGTTCCATGATGGAGCTGCTGGGCGCCGCCCATGCCCTCCATCCGGCCTTTGGTGAGGCCGAGATCGTTGAAACCGGTGTGGGTGTCCGTCCGGCATTTCCCGACAATTTGCCACGCGTCGAAACAGACGGTGAGATCATCGCGATCAACGGTCTTTATCGTCACGGTTTTCTCCTCGCCCCCGCCATGGCGCGCCAGGCTGCCGACCTGGTTTTCAGTCAAGACAGAACCAAGGAGCATGCTCATGAAACTGATGGTCAACGGCGAGGCGCGTGAGATTGCCGCCACCACGCTGGCCGAGTTGCTTGCCGCGCTCGACTATGAGGGCGATTGGCTCGCCACCGCCGTCAACAGCGACCTCGTGCACAAAGCCAACCGCGCGGAGTTCCAGTTGAGCGACGGCGACCGGATCGAAATCCTCTCGCCCATGCAGGGCGGCTAGCATGTTGGAGCTTTATGGAACCGAGCTTTCGTCGCGCCTGCTTCTCGGCACGGCTCAGTATCCTTCGCCGGCCATCCTTGCCGATGCAGTCAAGGCATCGGGCACGTCGGTGGTGACCGTCTCGTTGCGGCGTGAGATGGCGGGCGGTAGGGCCGGCGAACAATTCTGGTCGTTGATCCGCTCGCTGGGCGCCAGAACCCTGCCCAATACCGCCGGCTGCCTCTCCGTCAAGGAAGCCGTCACCACCGCGAAAATGGCGCGCGAGGTCTTCGGCACCAACTGGATCAAGCTCGAAGTGATCGGCAATCACGACACGCTACAGCCGGATGTGTTCGGTCTGGTTGAAGCCGCCCGCATCCTGTGCGAGGACGGCTTTGCGGTATTCCCCTATACCACCGACGATCTCGTTGTCGCCGAGCGGCTGCTGGAAGCGGGCTGCAAGGTCCTGATGCCGTGGTGCGCACCGATCGGTTCCGCCTTGGGACCGGTCAACATGACGGCGCTGCGCTCGATGCGCGGATATTTCCCTGGCGTCCCGCTGATTGTGGATGCGGGGCTCGGACGGCCGTCGCACGCGGCCACCGTCATGGAACTCGGCTTTGACGCCGTGCTCCTGAACACAGCGGTCGCCAAGGCGGCAGATCCGGTCGGCATGGCGCGTGCTTTCGGTAAGGCGGTCGACGCCGGTCGTGAGGCGTTCAGTTCGGGAATGCTCGAACCGCGCGACGTCGCCGTGCCATCGACACCGATGGTCGGCAGGGCCGTTTTTTCATGAAGCTCGATCCCTTCTACCTGATCGTCGACAGCGCCGCCTGGATCGAAAGGTTGGCGCCGCTCGGCGTCAAGCTGATTCAGCTTCGCATCAAAACCATGGATGAAACCGGGCTGCGCGCGGAGATCCGCAAGTCGAAGGCCTGGTGTGTCCAACACAAAAGCCAGCTCATCATCAATGATTATTGGCGCCTGGCAATCGAGGAAGGCTGCGATTTCGTGCATCTGGGCCAGGAGGATTTGCAAACGGCCGACCTCTCGAGGATACGGGCAGCGGGCGTCAGGCTCGGATTGAGCACGCATGATCATGTCGAGCTGGAAACGGCCATGTTTGCCGAGCCCGACTATGTCGCGCTCGGTCCGATCTATCCCACCACTTTGAAGAAAATGAAGTGGGCACCGCAAGGGCTAGAGCGGATCAGCGAGTGGAAGCGGCGGGTGGCGCCGATCCCATTGGTCGCCATCGGCGGCCTCAACCCCGACCGCCTCGACGGCGTCTTTGAGGCCGGCGCCAACAGCGCCGCAGTGGTCACGGACATCACGTTGAGCTTCGACCCCGAAGCGCGCACGCGAGAATGGATCGAAAAGACGGACCGATGGCGATGAGACGAGAACCGCATGTGCTTGTCGTTGGCGGATCAGATTCCAGCGGGGGTGCTGGAATAGCACGCGACATCGAGACGATCTCTGCCGTTGGCGTGCGCACCTGTCTCGCCGTCACAGCGCTAACGGTGCAAACGCACGACGCCGTGATCGAAATCCATCATTCGCCACCCAGCATGGTGGCCAATCAGATGTGTGCCGCGCTACAGGCCAACGACGTAGCCACAATCAAGATCGGCATGCTGGCGACTGCCAAGATCATTGTTGCCGTTGCCGCAGTGCTGCGCAAATTTCCGCAAGTGCCGGCAGTACTCGACCCTGTGCTGGCCTCCACCTCAGGCCGCGCACTTCTGGAAGCAGGCGCTATCGCTGCCATGAAGCGCGATTTGATGCCGCTTTGCTGCATTGTCACGCCCAACCTTCCTGAACTGGCGCTCCTTACTGGTTCCGAACCGGCTTCGGATGAGGAC
>NZ_RZRR01000941.1:0-2092 GCF_003998555.1 Mesorhizobium sp. M7A.F.Ca.CA.002.09.1.1
CTATTGGGGCGTGCCCCAGTCGATCATCGTCAACGAGATGCTGCCGAGATTGCGCAACGATCCGGGCTATCTCGACCGGGCCGGCTATGAGGTGACGGATTCGCGCGGCAAGCGCATTCCTTCGTCGGCGGTCAACTGGGGCGCCTATGGCTCGAACATCCCATACAGCGTGCGCCAGCAGCCGAGCGAGGCCAACGCGCTGGGCGAGTTGAAGATCCTGTTCCCCAACAAGCATGCGATCTACATGCACGACACGCCGCAGAAATCGTTCTTCCAGCGCGATATGCGCGCGCTCAGCCATGGCTGCGTGCGGCTGCAGGACCCGCGCGGCATGGCGGCGGCGGTGCTTGGCACCTCCGTGGACTATATCGCCGAGAAGCTGAAGCACGGCCACGCGACCGAGAACGTGACACGCACGATCCCGGTCTATGTCGCCTATTTCACCGCATGGCCCGATCTGTCGGGCAAGGTCGAATATTTCGGCGACGTCTACGACCGCGACTCGCGGCTGAAGCAGGCCCTGGATGCCACGGAGGCGGTTCGCTCGCCTTCGAGTTGATTTAGCGCTCGAACAGTGGCCGTCGGAAGCCGGCGTCGCGCCCGGCGATCAGCCAATAGAGCAACCCGGCGACAAGGCCGGCAGCGGCAATGATGCCGATGTCGACCCAACGCTCCGGGTCCATGTCCTCCGGTGCGCTCGGCCAGATCAGGGCGAAGCCGCCGACTGCGGCGCCAGCGCCGAAAACCATGTGCAGCAGGACATTGCGCAGCGAGAAGAACTCTGCGATCAGCGCGAAGATCAACGTTTGCAGCGCGGTCACCACGATCGTCAGGAAATAGACGAACATGCCGAGCGGCGGCACCAGCAGCACCGCGATCGGCGAAACACCCATGACGTCGAAATAGTTGGGCGCATTGGGCAAGGAACTGAGCACGCCATAGATCACCGCCACGGCGATCAGGCCGACCAGCACCGATACGAAGTAGCCGGCCAACATCATCAATATGCGCTTCATCACGTGCTTTGCCGTCGCCATCCCCATCCCCCAATGCGGCGCCCGGAGCTATTCCAGGAAACGACAGTCAGCCATCAAAGCACGACTGACGCAAGGGGAGGCGCCCGCGCCAGGGCGATCGCCGAAGTTGGCGCCGGGAGCCTGTGACGCAGCCGAGAACGAATTCGCGTCGGAGCGTCCCTATTTCGGCTCCGCCGTCACAGGATCGTAGGTGATTTCGACCTTCGCCTTGTCCGCCGTGTAATAGGTGACGGTGTAGGCGCCGCTGTCCCAGTCGACCTCGTCCACATAGCGAAAGCCGTCGCGCTGCTCGACCTTGGCGATGATCTCCGACAGCTTCTTGGCATTGGGCGGCGGCAGCGGCTTGTCGTCCGCGGCCAAGGCCGGCGCGACGGCGAAAAGAACGGCGACGCTGGTCGCCAGCAGAAATCTGGACATGGCTTTCCCTCAAGTTTCGTCGGGGAGAAACTCGCTGGCGTACCGGTTTGTTCCGCGGGTGGAATGCGTGCCGATTCAGTCCACCGGTTTGCAGCTGCCCGAACGAGGGGCCGCTGCCCGCTTGACTTACGCGGCGCGTCGTTGAGCGGGGTGGAGACCTGAACGGGTTCGGCGAGGGTCGACGGCGGTCACGATGCTGTGGTGGTGATCGCAATAGACGCGATCCGCCGAAGTTGGCCCGGCACAAAAACGATAACCGCCGGGTACCGACCGGTCTTCGCTTACCGGGAAGCGGCACTGATAGACGCCTAGCTGAATGAGGGGGACGTCTTTCGAAATTGGTCTGACATTTTCAGGCATGGTTTTTCAGGTTCCTGGTTCATAGCCATTGCCGGCTGACGGCCGCTATGCGACCGCGTCAAGCGAGCTTCTCTCGTTTGGAGGGCTGTGGATCACCATATGGTGTCGATCGCAGCGTCAATGAAGGCCGAAACCCCGCTTTCGCAAGCCAATCCTTGCGACTTAAGGCCACACTGGCTGCTGGGCGGGCGAGCTACGGGAGCGAGTACATTTTGTCAGCAGACAGTGCGGTCGCGTCCAGGAGCATCTCTTCGAACCGTTGCGCCGGTGCTATGGTG
>NZ_RZRR01000942.1:0-2090 GCF_003998555.1 Mesorhizobium sp. M7A.F.Ca.CA.002.09.1.1
GGGGAGTAGGCAGGACACTCGAGGCAATTCACATACTGCCTTACTGCCCCGATTCCTTATCGCCCTACATCTTGTCGATCACCGACTGCACGCCCTCGGTCGGGGCGTCGACGGACGATCCGGCTACCATGATGGCGGCGACGATCGCTTCGGGGTCGTCGACGACCAGCGGCTTGACCCGCTGCGCGGTGTGGATGAAGCCTTCGGCGGCCATGTGATCGAGCAGCGCCAGCATCGGATCCCAAAATCCTTTGACATTGGCGAAGACGATCGGCTTGCGATGATGGCCAAGTTGTCCCCAGGTCATGATCTCGACGATCTCCTCGACCGTGCCGATGCCGCCCGGCAGTGCCACAAAGGCGTCGGATTTCTCGAACATCTTGTGCTTGCGCTCGTGCATGTTGTCGGTGATCAAGAGTTCATCGAGCCGGTCAAGCGCTGTTTCGCTCGCCTCCTTGTTGATCAGGAAGCGCGGAATGATGCCCGTCACCTTGCCGCCGGCCTTGAGCGCGCCTTCGGCGACAGCGCCCATGATGCCTTTGGTGCCGCCGCCATAGACCAGCCGCAATCCCGCTTTGGCAATTGAGCGCCCGAGCAGGTGTCCGGCCTTGATATAGATTTCATCGCGGCCCGGAGACGAGCCGCAATAGACGCAGACGGATCGAATCGTGTTCATGTCGATGATTGGTGATTGGGTCTGAAAGCGCGGTCAAGCCCCAAGGGTTAACGGCCTGGGCTTTTTCTTGTCGGTATTGCTAAAACAGGCTAGACCGGCGTTAGGTGGCTAAGGGGTAGGGAAATATGGCAATTAATCCACTGAAGGCGTTCCTGTTCGCGGCGGGTGGGACCGTTGCGGCCGCGGGAACCGCCTATGTAGCGGGCGCACTCGACCCGTATCTCAATCCCACGCCGCCGGCGCAAGTGGCGGCGCAGACGCCGCCCGCAGCGGCAAAATCGGCTGATCCCGGCACCGAAGCGCGGCTGCCCGCCGCTGAGGTCCCGGCGGCTCCCGCCGCAGTGCCCCAGGCAACGGCACCGGCCGCACCGGCCGCGGACGCGCCGGCTGCGGCCGGTCCGGTCGCACCGTCTTTCGACGTCGTGCGCGTTGAAAGCAATGGCTCGATTGTCGTCGCCGGCAATGCGGCGCCCAACGCCAAGGTCGAAATCCTCAATGGCTCGACGGTGCTTGGCTCGACGGTCGCTGGTCCCGATGGCGCCTTCGTTATCATTCTCGATGATCCGCTGAAGCCCGGCGATTATACGATCGCGCTGCGCGCGACCACCGGTGACGTCGTAACGCCCTCGGTGCAGACCGCCGTCGTTTCGGTTCCCAAGGATGCGGCCGGCCAGGTGCTGGCCATGGTCGAGGAGCCGGGCAAGCCGGCCGAATTGCTGACCGTTCCCGCACCCGAGACAAAGCCGGCTGCTCCGGCCGCCGCGCCGGCTGCTCCCACAGCCGAAGCCCCCGCAACCGCTCCGGCGCCAGCCGCCCCAGCGCCAGCCGTGGTCGACGCAACACCGGCTCCTGCAGCGCCGGCGACGCCGCCCGCTGCAGGCGTGACCGAGCCCAAGATCGTCGTCGAGGCGGTCGAGATCGACGGCAGCAAGATCTTTGTCGCCGGCCTCGCCGATGCCGGCCGCAAGGTGCGCGCCTATGCCAACGACATCCTGCTCGGTGACGCGCAAACTTCGACGGACGGTCATTTCCTGGTCGAGGCGACGCGCGACGTTCCGGTCGGCAGCTACACAATCCATGTCGACGGCCTCGATGCCGACGGTGTGACAGTTGTGGCCCGCGCGGCCGTACCGTTCGAGCGTGAGCCCGGCGAAGCGATCGCCGCCGTGGCACCCTCGGCGCCGAAGCCCGTTCAGCCCAAGCCGGCCGCACCTACCGCCGCCGAGGCACCGGCCGCGGCCACGACGCCTGCTCCCGCCACCGAGGCTCCGGCCGTTATGGCGGAGGCGACGCCGCCAAGCGATGTGCCCGAGACGGTGGCGCCCAAGCTTGAACATGCCGACGGCGCCGTCATCATCCGCCGCAACGACACGCTGTGGCGGATCTCGCGGCGCGTCTATGGCCACGGCGTACG
>NZ_RZRR01000943.1:0-2089 GCF_003998555.1 Mesorhizobium sp. M7A.F.Ca.CA.002.09.1.1
CCGCACCACGGTTGGATCGCTGACGCCAGCGCGCCGGGCGAGCGATGAGGCGGTGCCGAGGCCGGAGGTCGGATAGTCCGTCAACAGCAGTCGAACGATCTTCTCCTCCGACGGCGTCAGCGCAAGATCCCCGCGCATCAGAACATCGCGTATCGCCATGGGCCTCCCCGGAATCCGTGTTCTCTTGTTTTGTCGAGTTTATTACAGAGATTTAAATATCGGTCAACAATGAAGAGATGTTGACATTGCGCGATCGCTGGCCCTACCTTGTCGAAAAGCAGCCAAGAGACTGTGGGGAACAGCCATGCGAAATGGAAGCGACGTCATCGTCGTCGGTGCCGGTATTGTCGGATCGAGCGCGGCCTATGATCTGGCCAAAGCCGGTGTGAAGGTCACGCTGGTCGAGCAGACCCATCCCGCCGGCGGCCCGTCGGGCAAATCGTCGGCGCTGCTGCACGCCTTCTACCTGATGCCGGAACTGTCGCAGCTATCCATCCGTGGCCGAGAGATCCTGGTGTCGCTGCCCGAAATCGCGGGCGAAGGATCCTTTGTCACCGAAATCGGCATGATGTGGGTCTGCGGCAACGACAACAAGGCGAGCTGGACGTCGGCAGCCGAACGCATCCGCGGCGAGGGCGCGCGCATCAAGACATTGTCGCCGCAGGCCTTTGCCGATGCCGCACCGGGCTTTGCCCTGGACAATGTCGCGCTGGCGCTGTGGGAACCCGAGTATGGCTATGCCGATGCCTTCGGCGCCACCAATGCTATTGCCCGTGCCGCCCGCGCCAGTGGTGCCAGGATCATGCAGAACACGTTGGTCGAGAGCCTCCAGCGGCAGGGCGACCGCATCACGGGTGTCATCTTGACCGATGGAACGATGCTGGAGGCCGATACCGTCGTCCTGGCCGCCGGGCCGTGGACGCGCCGGCTGCTGGCGACGGTCGGCCTCGATCTGCCGCTGCATGTCGAGCGCCATCCGATGGCCGTGCTCGACGCTGCCGGCAAGGCAAGGCAGGTCATGCCGTTCGCCTGGTGCGACGACATTTCCTGCAACTATGCGCGGCCAGACAATGACGGCGTCATCCTCGCCGGGACCTGGGCCGGCGGCGGCACCGGCCTGCGCCACGAACATGCAGGCCGTCCACGCTTCGTCGAAAATCCCGATGATTACATGGAAGGTGTCGAGGAGCAGGAATCGGTCGAGATCCTGGAGACCTTCGCCAGCCGCGTGCCGGCCATGGCCGAGCTTGGCATCCGGCCGGGCTATGCCGGTCTCTACGACATGAGCCCCGACGATCTGCCGGTCATCGGCGCCATGCCTGATGTCGAAGGGCTGGTCGTTTCGGCGGGGTCTTCCGGCCACGGCTTCAAGACCGGGCCGGCAGTCGGCGAGGCGGTGGCCAAGCTGGTCACCCAAGGCGCGCAACCGATCCTGGCCCCGTTTTCACCCGATCGCTTCAGGGCCGCGTGATGGCGTCGGTGACGACGAGCGAGAGCAAGAGTTCCGGCTTCATGCCGGCCGCGTTCCGCAACGCCACGGCCGATGCCCTGTGCATGGTCGCGGTGCTGTTGCTGGTGGCGCTTGCCGCCTTCATCTTCGGCGGCGCCGCCATGCAACGCGTCGTCACCTATGCCGCGATCATGCTGACGGCGGTGCTCGGCCTGCAGATATTCTCCGGCAACAGCGGCATCGTCTCGTTCGGCCAGGCGGCCTTTGTCGGCCTCGGCGCCTATGCGACAGGCATCCTCACCATGCCGACGGCACTGCAGCGAACGGCGCTGCGCGACCTGCCGCAATTCCTCGCCGGCCATCAACTCTCCTTCGTCGCAGCGCTGGCCATCGTCCTGGCTCTGGCGGTCGTCGTCGGCCTGCTGACCGGTGCGCCGCTGCTAAGGCTTTCCGGATCGAGCGCCTCGATCGCCACGCTGGCCATGCTGATCATCGTCTACACGCTGCTGGTCGCCGGGCGCGAGATCACCCGCGGCAGCCAGCCTTTCTACGGCGTGCCGCGTGAGGTCGGGCTGTGGACCGCTGCCGCAGTCGCCTCGGTGGCGCTGGTGGCGGCGAGGCCGTTTCGCGAAACCTCTT
>NZ_RZRR01000944.1:0-2087 GCF_003998555.1 Mesorhizobium sp. M7A.F.Ca.CA.002.09.1.1
CTGCTGCTTGTCGATGCCGGCCACAGTGATTTCAGTCGGCTTCGGCACGGTGATGGTGATGCCCTGCGGCGTCTCATAGACGACGTCATGGCTGAAGCCAAGCGCCAGCTGCAGGTTCTTGCCCTGAAGTGCCGCGCGATAGCCGACGCCGGTGATCTCGAGCTTCTTCTCGAAACCGTCCTTGACACCCTGCAGGATGTTGACGATCTGCGTGCGCGACATGCCCCACTTGGAGCGGGCGGTCTTGGTCTGGTCGCGCGGCTGGACAGCGATCTCGCTGCCTTCCATCTTGACCAGCACTTCGTCGTTCACCACGAACTTCAGCTCACCCTTGGGGCCCTTCGCCGTCACGGTCTGGCCGTTGACGGTCGCGGTCACGCCCTGCGGCAGCGAAACGGGTTTCTTTCCAATACGAGACATTTTGTTGTCCTCGTCACTTCTCTTGTTTCAGGTCTCTGTCTTCGGGAACGATCCGAAGACCGGATTCCACTTTGCGGTCAACTGCCAGATCAGAAGATCTGGCAGAGGATCTCACCGCCGACGTTCTGTTCACGTGCTTCATGGTCGGCCATCACGCCCTTCGGTGTCGAAAGGATGGCGATGCCGAGGCCGTTTGCGACCTGCGGAATCGACTTGGCCGAAACATAGACGCGGCGGCCTGGCTTCGAAACGCGGGCGATTTCGCGCACGACCGGCGCGCCGTCGAAATACTTCAGCTCGATCTCGATTTCGGACTTGCCGTTGTCGAAGTCGGTCTGGCTGTAATCGCGGATATAGCCTTCAGCCTTCAGCACGTCGAGGACGCGGGTGCGCAGACGCGAAGCCGGCGTCGAAACGCTCGACTTCTTGCGGCCATACGCGTTGCGGATGCGGGTCAGCATATCGCCGAGAGGATCGCTCAATGACATGTTATGTCCTCCTTACCAGCTCGACTTGACCAGGCCCGGGATCTGGCCGTTATTGCCGAGATCACGAAGCGCGATGCGCGATACTTTGAGCTTGCGATAGTAGGCGCGCGGACGGCCGGTGACTTCGCAGCGGTTGCGGATGCGGATCTTGGCCGAGTTGCGCGGCATGGCAGCAAGCTTGAGCTGAGCGCGGAAACGCTCTTCCATCGGCTTGGACTGATCCATGATGATCGCCTTGAGCGCAGCCCGCTTGGGACCGTACTGGTCGGCAAGCTTGCGGCGCCTGTTGTTCTTCTCGACTGAGCTGGTCTTTGCCATTTCAGATTTTTCCTTTTCTCGCTGCCGTTACTGGCGGAAGGGGAAGTTGAAGGCCTTGAGCAATGCCCTGGCTTCGTCGTCCGTCTTCGCAGTCGTACAAACGATGACGTCCATGCCCCAGATCTGATCAACCTTGTCGTAGTTGATCTCCGGGAACACGATGTGTTCCTTGATGCCCATGGCGTAGTTGCCACGGCCATCGAAGCTCTTCGGATTCAGTCCGCGAAAGTCGCGGACGCGCGGCAGTGCGATGTTCACGAGGCGGTCGAGGAACTCATACATCCGTTCCTTGCGCAACGTGACCTTGGCGCCGATTGGCATCTTCTCGCGGACCTTGAAGCCGGCGATCGAGTTGCGGGCGCGGGTGACGACGGCCTTCTGGCCGGCAATCATCGCCAGGTCTTCGGCCGCGATCGAAGGCTTCTTCGAATCGGCGGTCGCTTCGCCGACGCCCATGTTCAGCACGATCTTGTCGATGCGCGGAACCTGCATCTCGTTGTCGTAGCCGAACTGTTCCTGCAGCGCCTTGCGGATGGTCTCGTTGTAGACCTGCTTGAGGCGCGGCGTGTTCTGAGCCTTGGACTGTTTGCTTTCAGCCGTGGGCTTCGTGGTTTGAGCCTTAGCCATTGATGACTTCTCCCGAGCGCTTGGCGACGCGCACCTTCTTGCCGTCCTTCTGGAAGATGAAGCCGACGCGGGTCGGCTTGCCATCCTTGGGGTCGGCCAGCGCGATGTTCGACAGCTGGATCGGCGCTTCCTTGGTGATGATCCCGCCCTCTTGGGACTGGGACTGCTTCTGGTGACGGCGGATCATGTTGACGCCGCGCACCAGCGCGGTGTCTTCCTTCGGCTGTACCGAGA
>NZ_RZRR01000945.1:0-2084 GCF_003998555.1 Mesorhizobium sp. M7A.F.Ca.CA.002.09.1.1
TTTCCGGGTCCTTGCCATTGGCAAGTTCAACCTTGGCCATGTCGATCGCACCCTGATGGTGCGGGATCATGCCTCTGACGAAATCGACGTCGGCATTGCCGGTATAGTCGGACGCCATCATGTCGGCATGCATCTTGTCCATCGCCGCCTTGTAGCCTTCCGTCGAAGGACTGGTCGCGTCCGTCGCCATAGCGCCCATGTCGTGTTTCATCTCTTCGCTCTGCGCCGGAACGCTTTCGAGGAAGACGGCAACCAGCATTCCGGCCGCCATCAGCAGCAGCACGAGTTTTTTGGCGAAGGTCATACATGGTCTCCTGTTGGATGGGTTTCGTATTTGGGGGCTTGGATCAGAGTTTCAATGTTCTCAGCCGCAATGCGTTTGCGATCACCGACACCGAGGACAGGCTCATCGCCGCCGCTGCCAGCATCGGCGACAGCAGCGTGCCGGTGAGCGGATAGAGCACGCCGGCGGCGACCGGCACGCCAAGCACGTTGTAGAGGAAGGCAAAGAACAGGTTCTGGCGGATGTTGCGGATCGTCGCCTGAGCCAGCGTGCGCGCCCGCACGATGCCGTTGAGGTCGCCTTTGACCAAGGTGATGCCGGCGCTTTCGACGGCGACATCGGCGCCGGTGCCCATGGCGATGCCGACATCGGCGGCGGCAAGGGCCGGTGCATCGTTGACGCCGTCGCCGGCCATGGCAACGCCGGTGCCTTTTGCGCGCAGTTCCTCGACAAGGGCTGCCTTCTGTTCCGGCAGCAGGCCGGCGCGGACCTCGTCGATGCCGAGGCTTCTGGCGATCGCGTTGGCCGTGCGTTCATTGTCGCCGGTCGCCATGATGATCCGCAAGCCGCTTTCATGCAGCGCCTTGATCGCCTCGGCCGTCGTTGTCTTGATAGGGTCGGCGACGGCGACGATGCCGGCCAGTTTTTTGTCGACAGCAACGAACATCGCCGTCTTGCCTTCGAGTTGCAGCGCCTCGGCCTTGGCCGAGATGGATGCGATGTCGACGCCAAGGTCGGCCATCATCGCGGCGTTCCCGAGCGCGACCGTCTTTCCCGAGACCGAACCGGACACACCCTTCCCGGTGACCGCCTCGAAGCCGCTGGCCTCTGCAACGGTCACGCCGCGCGTAGCGGCGCCGTCAACGATGGCTTCAGCCAGCGGATGCTCCGAGCCTTTCTCCAGGCCCGCGGCAAGCGCCAGCAATTCGTCTTCGGAAAAGCCGTTTGCCGTGACGACATCGGTCAGCTTCGGCCGGCCTTCGGTCAGCGTCCCCGTTTTGTCGACGATCAGCGTGTCGACGGAAGCGAAGCGTTCGAGTGCTGCGGCTTCCTTGATCAGCACGCCGGCATGCGCCCCGCGCCCGGTGGCGGTCATGATCGACATCGGCGTGGCGAGGCCGAGCGCACAGGGACAAGCGATGATCAGCACCGACACCGCCGAGACGATGGCAAAGATCAGGCTGGGCTCGGGTCCAAACACGGCCCAAGCGATGAAGGCGACAATCGCGACAAGGACGACGGCCGGGACAAAGTAGAAAGAAACGCGATCAGCCAACCCTTGGATCGGGGCGCGCGAGCGCTGCGCCTTGGCGACGAGCTCGACGATGCGCGCCAGCGTCGTCTCGGCGCCGACCTTCTCAGCGCGCATGATCAGCGCACCATTCTTGTTGAGCGTGCCGCCGGTCAGCGCATCGCCCTCGACCTTCTCGACCGGCAACGGCTCGCCCGTGATCATCGATTCGTCGAGCGAGGACCGTCCTTCCAGCACCGTGCCATCGACCGGCACGGCGTCACCGGGGCGTATGCGCAGGCGATCGCCGGCCTTGACGGCGGCGAGGGGCACGTCGTTTTCGGAACCATCGGCGGCGATCAGCCGCGCTGTCTTCGGTGCGAGATCGAGCAAGGCGCGGATCGCCGAGCCGGTCTTTTCACGGGCGCGCAGCTCCAGCACCTGGCCAAGGAAGACCAGCGCGACGATGACGGCGGCAGCCTCGAAATAAACCGGCACCGCACCGCCATGGCCGCGGAACTGATGCGGAAAGATATCCGGAAACAGCGTGGCGACGACGCTGTAGAGATA
>NZ_RZRR01000946.1:0-2083 GCF_003998555.1 Mesorhizobium sp. M7A.F.Ca.CA.002.09.1.1
TGGCGGCTTCGCGCGTGCCGTCGGCGACGATGACCATGCCGGCGTGCTGCGAGAAACCCATGCCGACGCCGCCGCCATGGTGCAGCGACACCCAGGTGGCGCCGGACGCCGTGTTGAGCAATGCGTTGAGCAGCGGCCAGTCGGATACCGCGTCCGATCCGTCCTTCATCGATTCCGTTTCGCGGTTCGGCGAGGCGACCGAGCCGGAATCGAGGTGATCGCGACCGATGACGACAGGCGCCTTCAACTCACCCTTGGCCACCATTTCATTGAAGGCGAGGCCGAGCCGATGCCGGTCGCCAAGGCCGACCCAGCAGATGCGCGCCGGCAGGCCCTGGAAGGCGATGCGCTCGCGTGCCATGTCGAGCCAGTTGTGCAGATGGGTGTTGCCGGGCGTCAGTTCGCGCACCTTGGCGTCGGTCTTGTAGATGTCTTCCGGATCGCCCGACAGAGCTGCCCAGCGGAAGGGGCCGATGCCGCGGCAGAACAGCGGACGGATATAGGCCGGCACGAAGCCGGGGAAGGCAAAGGCGTTCTCGAACCCCTCCTCCTTGGCCACCTGGCGGATGTTGTTGCCATAGTCGAGCGTTGGCACGCCGGCGTTCCAGAACGCCACCATCGCCTCGACATGTTCGCGCATGGAAGCGCGGGCCGCCTTCTCGACCGCCTTGGGGTCGCTGACGCGCTTCTCGCGCCACTCGGCCATCGTCCAGCCCTTCGGCAGATAGCCGTTGATGGGATCATGCGCCGAGGTCTGGTCGGTGACCATATCGGGGCGAATGCCACGCCTGAACATCTCCGGGACGATCTCGGCCGTATTGCCAAGCAGGCCGACCGACTTCGCCTCGCCGGCCTTGGTCCAGCGTTCGATCTTTTCCAGCGCCTCGTCGAGCGTCTCGGCGCGCTCGTCGACGTAGCGGGTGCGCAGGCGAAAATCGATCGAGTCCGGGTTACATTCGATGGCGAGACAGCAGGCGCCGGCCATGACGGCGGCGAGCGGCTGGGCGCCACCCATGCCGCCGAGACCGCCGGTCAGGATCCATTTTCCCTTGAGATTGCCGCCGTAGTGCTGGCGACCGGCCTCGACGAAGGTCTCGTAGGTGCCCTGCACGATGCCTTGCGTGCCGATGTAGATCCACGAGCCGGCCGTCATCTGGCCGTACATCATGAGGCCCTTCTTATCGAGCTCGTTGAACTTTTCCCAATTCGCCCAGTGCGGCACCAAATTGGAGTTGGCGATCAGCACACGCGGGGCGTCCGGATGGGTGCGGAAGACGCCGACCGGCTTGCCCGACTGGACCAGCAAAGTCTCGTCATCGGCCAGCGTCCTCAAGGAGGCGACGATGCGGTCGAAATCGTTCCAGGTGCGCGCCGCCCGGCCGATGCCGCCATAGACGACCAGTTCGTTGGGATTTTCAGCAACATCCGGGTCGAGATTGTTCATCAGCATGCGCAGCGGCGCTTCCGTCAGCCAGGAGCGCGCGCTGATTTCGGTGCCGCGCGGGCTGCGGACTTCGCGGATGTTGTGGCGAGGATTGTTCATGGCGTCACTCCATAAAGGACCTGATGTCAGACACGCGCCCAGGATGTCGCGGTCTCGAGGATTTTCCGCAGGGTGGCGCGGATCGGTGCTGCGAACTCGGCGTCATAGGGCACCGGCCAATTGTCCGGCGTGCCCTTGCCATCGGGCTCGCGCATATAGATGCGGTTGGAGAGTTCCATCTGCAGTGCGTGCACGCCTTGTTGCGGCTGGCCGAAATGGCGTGTGATCCAGCCGCCCTTGAAGCGGCCGTTGATGACAAAGGTTTCACCGGTTTCGGCCATGATCTTGCCGACCATCGCCTGCAGCGTCGGATCGGCGCTCCTGCCGTCATTGGTGCCGAGATTGAAAACCGGCAGCGTGCCTTCGAACAGGCGCGGCAGCACTGAACGGATCGAGTGGCAGTCATAGAGCACGATCTTTTCGTGTAGCCCGCGCAACCGGCCGATCTCGGCCTGCAAGGCGGCATGGTACGGCACGAAGAATTCCTCGCGACGCTCGTCGATCTCCGACGGCCCCGGTTCTTCGCCCTCGCGATAGAGC
>NZ_RZRR01000947.1:0-2075 GCF_003998555.1 Mesorhizobium sp. M7A.F.Ca.CA.002.09.1.1
GCGCATGGACAGCCTGTTCTCCACCCACCCCGCCACTGAGAACCGCATTGCAGCCTTGCAGGCGATGGCGCGCGACATGGCCGGCAGCGAAACCCGGGCTGCACCGCGCCAGGCCCCAACGCCACGCCAGGCGGACGAACTGCGGCCATCCGGCCCGTGGGATCAGACAGCACGGCCCGAGCAGCCGGCGGAGCCCGCCAAGCCCAAATCCAACCCATGGGGTCGCAATCCGACCGGGCCCAGGGGCCGGTGGTCGTGAGCGTGGCGGACAGAGGACCTCGACGCACGGTTTCAGGTGATCAGGAACACAGGGACGGCGGCGACTTCGTCGCCGGTCTCGCCGCGCGCAAGGCAGCGGCCCGCCTGCTGGCCGCCGTCATCGATGCCAGGACACCGCTTGACGGGCTGACCGATCACGAGAACGGCCACCCGCAATACAAGGCGCTCGATTTGCGCGATCGCGGCCTTGTCCGCGCCATTCTGGTCACCGCGCTGCGCTATCGCATGACCATATCGGGGCTCTTGGCGCGGCGCCTGGAAAAGCCGCTGCCGCCCAATGCCACGGCGCTGTCGCACATATTGCATGTGGCGGCCGCACAGATCCTGTTCCTCGATATTCCCGACAGCGCCGCCGTCGACATTGCGGTGACCCATGCCAAGTCCGATCCGCGCACGGTGCGGTTCTCCGGCCTCGTCAATGGCGTGCTGCGCACACTGGCACGGGCCAAGGAAACGGAATTGCCTGCCGCCCTTGCCGCCACCGACGAGGCGCCCGAATGGTTTTCCGACAGGCTGAAGACTACCTACGGCAACGAAAAGGCCAGACAGATCCTCGAAGCGCACCGCGTTGAGGCGCCGGTCGACTTCTCGGTCAAGGCCGATCCCGGACTCTGGGCCGAAAAACTCGGCGGCATCGTCCTGCCGACCGGCACGGTGCGGGTCGAGAATCTTGTCGGTCCTGTCACCGAATTGCCTGGCTTTGCCGAGGGCGCCTGGTGGGTCCAGGACGCCGCGGCCAGCCTGCCCGCCCGACTGTTCGGCGATGTCACGGGATTGCGGGTTGCCGATCTCTGCGCCGCGCCCGGCGGCAAGACCGCGCAGCTGATCGTTGCCGGCGCGAAGGTCACCGCCGTCGACACGTCAAAAAACCGGCTTGCGCGGCTGACGCAGAATCTCGAGCGCCTCGGCCTGTCCGCCGAGATCGTCCAGGCCGACCTGCTCAAATTCGAGCCGAAGGAATTGTTCGACGCCGTTCTCCTCGACGCGCCCTGCTCGTCGACCGGCACGGTGCGGCGGCACCCCGACGTGCCATGGACCAAGACTTCTGCCGATGTCGAAAAACTGGCCGACCTGCAGCGCAGGCTGCTCGCCCGCACTGTGACGCTGGTGAAGCCCGGCGGCAGGATCGTCTTTTCCAACTGTTCGCTCGATCCGCTCGAAGGCGAGGATCTCTGTCGCGCCTTTCTCGCCGGCACGCCTGAAATCACCAATGATCCGCTGCTGCAAGGCGAGATCGCCGGCATCGCTCCATTCCTGACGCCGCAAGGCACGCTGCGCACCACGCCCGCCGACCTGGACCTCGGCGCGCCGGAACGCTCAGGCCTCGACGGCTTCTTCGCCGCTCGCATGCGGCGAGCCGGCTAGGGCTTGAACTGCCGGATTTGCTGCCTTTTTTAGGCAGGACCGGGGGCAGAAGCAGGTGAACCGGCCCGGGCTCGTGGAATTCGCCTTCGCACGAATCGTGCAATCATGTAGACTCGGCGCCGGGGTAGAGGACGATCAGGAGGGGTTTTGGCACTGGCTGCCAGCAGCACGACGCGTCTGTGGACGCTTGTCGCGAAGGAGTTCTGGCGCAAAACGCGCCGGCGCCTGCGCGCCGGGCCTGTCTATCGCTGGCGCTATTCCGGCCGCACGCCGGAACGTGTGCTGATCGCACCGCCGGACCTGCGCCTCGCCGACCCGCAGATCGCACTCGAGATCTATTACGGCCGCTATCCCCTGTCGGGGCATCTGGTCGAGACCGGCGGCAAGTCGCCTTTCCAGATCAACGTGCCCAATCACGGGTGGCAGAAGAC
>NZ_RZRR01000948.1:0-2073 GCF_003998555.1 Mesorhizobium sp. M7A.F.Ca.CA.002.09.1.1
ATCTCGGGCTGGTCGAGCAGCACCGCCTCGATCTCGCCGAGCTCGATGCGGTAGCCGCGGATCTTCACCTGGGTGTCGATGCGGCCGTTATACTCGATCTCGCTTTGGTCGTTGATGCGGCCAAGGTCGCCGGTGCGGTAGATGCGCTTGGACGGGTTGTTCGGCAGGCCGACGAAATCGGCGATGAATTTCTGTTCGGTCAGGTCGGGCCGGTTGAGATAGCCGACCGCGAGCCCGATGCCGGCAATGCCGATCTCGCCCAGTTCGCCCGGCTCGGCAAGCTGCGGCAGCGAAGCGTCGAGGATGACGATCGAGTAGGTCGGCAGCGGCGCGCCGATGGTGACGGGACTGTCCGGCGTCAGCGCGCCCATGGTGGCGGTGACGGTCGCCTCGGTCGGGCCGTAGGTGTTCAGGATCTGCCGCCCCGGCTTCGACCAGCGCGCCACCAGATTGTGCGGACAGGCCTCGCCGCCCACCAGCAGCGTGCGCAGGCTGGGCACATCCGATGTCATCGACGACAGCAGCGTCGGGCTGCAGGCGATGCAGGTGATGTCATGGAGCCGCAGGAAATCGGCGAGTTCCTCGCCCACCAGCGGCATCTGGCCAGGAGCGGGCACCACCGTCGCGCCGGCGACGAACGGCACCCAGATCTCTTCGGAGGAAAAGTCGAAGGCGATCGTCATGCCCTGGTAGACGCGGTCGCCCGGCCGGTAGCCGTAGGAGGCGGCGGCGACGCGGATGAAATTGACGAAACTCTGGTGCTTGATGACCACGCCCTTGGGCTTGCCGGTGGTGCCCGACGTGTAGAGGATGTAGCAGGTGTCGTCCGCTGAAGCGGCCTTCGCATGCGGCTGCAGCGGCGCGTTGGATTGTCTGGAGATTTCGGCAGCAGTGCTGTCGATCAGCAGATGCGGGACCGGCAGCTGGCCGGCGCGCGACGCATAGGCGGCGATGGTGACGATCAGGCTGACGCCGGCGTCTTCGATGATGAGCGCCATCCGCTCCTCGGGAAAGGCGGTCGCCAGCGGCACGAAGGCAGCGCCCGCCTTCATCACGGCGAGCAGCGCGACATAGGTCTCCGCCGAGCGGTCGAGGATGAGCCCGATGCGGTCGCCCGGCTTCACGCCGCGCTTGATCAGCAGGCGGGCGAACTGGTTTGCCCGCCTGTCCAGCTCCCGATAGGTCCAGACACGCCCGTCGGAGATCACCGCCGGCAGCGCTGCGAACATCTCGGCAAGCTGTTCGAAGACGGTGTCGAGCCGCTCGCCGGGCAAGCCTTGGCGGGCAAAGTCGGCGCCCGTCAGGATTTGCCCGCGCCTGGCTGTCGCGGGAGCCGTTCTTACCAGCGCATCGACACCTGCCGGGCCGCTTTCCAGCCCCGATCGTTCCGCGTCCAGTTCGGCGACATCGACACCGTGATCCATTTCCATACTTTCCCGTCCAGGCCGGGCATTGCCCGGCACGGCCATTTTTCCAGTTGTTGTGGGATGCTTATGCCATCCGATCTTTTCGGCAGTTTTTCCGAACTGTTGAATATTGTTTCTGAACTGTGTCTGGGCGGGGTTTTGAGCCTCCCTTGGCGGCTGCGCCCGGCGGCAACGCCGGCGCGCGCGCCAGCGTTTTTCTGGAACCAGCCTTGAGGCCCCGCATTCTATGAGCAGGGACTGAAGGAGCGTGTCGTGAAAGCGGTTTTGGGACTGGTCTGCGGCTTCGTGCTGACCCTTGCGGTCTTCGGCAGCGGACTGGGCTTCGCCGCCTGGCTGCTTGCCGCAAAGCCGCCGCGCCAGGCAACGGCCACCGTCAGCGTGGCGGAGCTGTGGACCAAGAAGGCGCGGCCGGTGAACAAAGCCGGGCAGGGCCTCGAACGCCTGCCGGCCGCCCAGCCGGCGCCGCCCGACATCCCCGCCAAACCGCCGGAAACGCCGCCCGACCCGACGGTCACCGGCGCCATCGCGCCCAAGGCAACCGACCTGCCGCGTCCGCATCTCGCCTGGTGCGCCAGCCGCTATCGCTCCTACCATCCGGACGACAACAGTTATCTCTCCTACAGCGGGCAGCTGCGCCCCTGCATCT
>NZ_RZRR01000949.1:0-2070 GCF_003998555.1 Mesorhizobium sp. M7A.F.Ca.CA.002.09.1.1
CGTCATCGAAGTGCGCCTGAAGCGCTACGGCCTGCGCATCAAGCCCGGGGTCGATTTCGGCCTCATCAACCCGGAAGACGATCCGCGCTACCGCCACTATGTCGACCTTTTGATCGAACTCGCCGGCCGGCGTGGCGTGACGACGGAAGCCGCGCGCACTATGGTGCGCACCGACAACACGGTGATCGCAGCACTTGCGCTGAAACGCGGCGATGCCGACGCCATGGTCTGCGGCCTCGAAGGTCGATTCGAGCGGCATCTGCGCAACGTCACCTTGATCATCGGCCCCCGCGCCGGCATCAAGGACCACGACCTGTCGACGCTTTCCATGCTGATCTCGCAGCGCGGCATCATCTTTCTGACCGACACCCACGTCTCCGTCGACCCGACGGCGGAAGAAATCGCCGAGATGACGGTGCTGGCGGCGGAAGAAATCCAGCGCTTCGGCATCGAGCCGAAGGCAGCACTCTTGTCGCATTCCGATTTCGGCTCGCGCGATTCGCCCAGCGCCCTGAAGATGCGGCAAGCAGCGGCGATCCTGGCGCGCATCGCGCCTGACCTTGAATGCGATGGCGAGATGCATGCGGACACTGCTCTGTCGGAGCACCTGCGCCAGCGCGTCTATCCCCATTCGAGACTGAAGGGCGAAGCCAATTTGCTGGTGTTCCCCAACCTCGATTCGGCAAACATCACGCTGACGGCGCTCAGAACCATGACGGATGCGCTACATGTCGGGCCGATCCTGCTCGGCACCGACATGCCGGCGCATATATTGACGCCGTCTGTCACCTCGCGCGGCGTCGTCAACATGACGGCGCTTGCCGTGGTCGAAGCCGCCCACAAGGCACAAGCGGTCGTCAATCTGGGCTGAACACGGATTTCGCGGTAAACTGCAGTTAACCGCGAACACGGTAGCCTTGCGGGGCTAACAGCCGATTTGGAAGGCGGAGTTTGGGCGGATGGCAAGCGGAGGGTGGAAGCAGGCGCATGCTGTCGTGCTGCTTGGCCTGCTGTTGTCCGCAACCTGGGGAGTAGCCGAGCCACAGGCTGCTTCGCGGGTCTGCCGCCAGTTGGAAGCCGATCTTGCCGCGTCCTCGCGCGGCGGCGGTGGCGGTCCGGCGCTAGTCCGGAAATACGATTCCGCGATTGCCAGGCAGCATGAGCAGATTTCGAAGGCTCGCAGCCAGGCGAGCCAGGCCGGGTGCGGTTTTTCGCTGTTTGGCCGCAACCTCAATCAATGCGCCGGGCTCAACGCCACCATCGACCGCATGAATGCCAATCTCGACGCCTTGCAAAACAAGCGCGAGCGGCTGGCTGGCGGTGGCTCTCGCCGCGATCGCGGACGCATCCTGGCGGCGCTCGACGCCAATGGCTGCCGCGACGACACCGTTGCGCCTCGGCGTGCGCCTTTGCAGGAAGCGAACCGCGACGGCGGCAGCGCAAACCTGTTCGATCAGCTCTTCGGCGGCAACAGCAAGCAGCTCGATATGCTTGATGAACCCAACCAGCCCGACGATCCCAGCGAGGAGCGCAATGTCCGCCGTGTGCTCAACCAGCCCGGCGTACCGGATTTTCCGAGCGTCGGTGGCGAATTCCACACGTCCTGTGTGCGCACCTGCGACGGCTACTTTTTCCCTATGTCGAACTCGGCCTCGGCAGGCGATTTCGAACGCGACCAGAAGAATTGCGAATCGAGCTGCCCCGGCACCGAGATGCAGGTTTTCTATTCGCGCGGCATGGACGACGATTCGGCGTCGATGACGTCATCTGTCACCGGCCGGCCTTACAGCGAATTGCCGACCGCCTATCTCTACAAGCGGCCCGGCGTGTCGCGGCCGCCGGCTTGCGGCTGCAACGCCGCTGCGCAGGGTTTCCAGATCATCGCCGGCAATCCGCCGAATCCGGTGCAATCGCAGCCAGAGACAGACGCGTCATCATTCATTCCAGTCCCGGTTGCAAAACCTGATCCGGGCGCCGATCCCGAAACGCTGGCCAATCTGGAAGGTGGGCTCGACCGCGAGGCGATCAAGCGGCTTTCCGCGAGGCCGGTGACGTCGCCCGTGTCCGCGC
>NZ_RZRR01000950.1:0-2070 GCF_003998555.1 Mesorhizobium sp. M7A.F.Ca.CA.002.09.1.1
CATTTGGCCCCGAAACGGTCAGTGTCGCCATGTCCGGTGTGGCGTTGTGGATGTAGACGGCGCCGCGGCCAAAACGGTCCTGGCGCCATTCCTCCAGCCGCGCATGGACGGCGGCGACATGCGAGGACGAGCACGACACGACGAAGCGATGCTCGTCCAGCCGCACCAGCACGCCGTCGTCGAAGACCACGCCGTTCTCAGACAGCATGAAGCCATAACGGCAGCGGCCCGGTTTCAATGTTGACATGGTGTTGTAGTAGAGGAAATCGACGAACGCCGCCGCCTGCGGCCCGATCACCTCGATCTTGCCGAGCGTCGAACCATCGAACAGCGCGACCGACTGGCGCGCACGTCGCGCCTCGTCCGCGATCGAACGTTCCGCGTCCGCGTTGCCGCCATAATGAGCAGGCCGCAGCCAGCCGCCATATTCCTGGAAGACAGCGCCGCTGGCGCGATGGACGTTTTCGAGCGGCAGCCGCCGTACCGGCGCCATCAATTCACCGACGCGCGCGCCGGCAAAGCTTGCCAGCGGCACCGGCGTGAACGGCGGCCGGTAGGTGGTGGTGCCGACCTCCGGCACCGTGCGGCCGGTAATCCCTGCCATCAGCGCCAGCCCGGGCAGGTTGGAGGTCTTGCCCTGGTCGGTCGCCATGCCGAGCGTGGTGTAGCGCTTCAGATGTTCGACCGAGACGAAGTTTTCGCGTGCGGCCAGCTCGACGTCCTTCACCGTCACGTCGTTCTGGTAGTCGATCCAGATGCGGCCTTTCGAGCCCGGCATCGGCCAGGCCGGGAGAATGCCGTCCGTCGCCTCCGGCCCGGTGCTGCGTGGTGTTGCCGCGTTCTCCTTGCCGGCGAATGCCTTTTCCACGCCGGCAAACACCTCCGACAAGGAGACCGCGCCGGCTGCGGCGCCGACCACGGCGATACCGCCGACCGGTTCGCCCGGCAGGAAGGCCGCGCGCGCATCGCTCCAGGCGAGCTTGCCCTTGGCCTGGCCGAAGAGATGGATGGTCGGCGTCCACCCGCCGGAGACCACAACGCAATCGGCATCGAACCTCGTGCCGTCGTCGAGCGTCACGCCGTCGACGCGCAGCTTGCCGCTGGCGGATGCGAGAGAACGCCCCTTGATCAGCCGGACATTGGCCGCCGCCGCAGGCGCGCCGTCACGCCGGATATCGACAAGCCTGACTTCGGCGCCAACCTCGGCAAGCGCCCCCGCCACCTCATAGGCGCTGTCATTGTTGGTGGCGACGATGATGCGGCGGCCGACCAGCACAGCGTGGCGCCGGAGATAGGCGAACGCCGCATCCGCCGACATGATGCCCGGCAGATCGTTGTTGGCGAAAGGCAGCGGCCGCTCGATGGCGCCGGTCGCCAGCACGATCTGGCGCGGCCTGACCCGCCACAGCGTATCCGGCCGGCCGTCGAGATGACGCTGGTTCAGCCCGACCAGATTGTGGTCGTAAATGCCGAAGGCGGTGGTCGAAGGCAGGATGAGGTGACCGCCAGCGGCAAGCCCGGCAATCGTCTCCTTGCCCCATACGGCCGCCGGCTTGCCGTCGATCTCCGCGGCACGATGGCCGAGCGATCCGCCGGGGCTCTGCTGGTCGTCGACCAGTGTGACGGTCAGGCCAGCACCGGACGCCAGCCCTGCCGCCGCCAGCCCGGCCGGTCCCGCGCCTACAACCAGCACATCGCAATGATGGTTGATCTGGTCGGCCATGCCGGGCGAGGTCCAGTCGGCGTCGACTGTGCCCAGCCCCGCCATGGCGCGGATGCGCGGCTCGAACCTGTGCCAGTCCGGCCACATGAAGGTCTTGTAGTAGAACGCGGCCGGGATGAAGCGCGCAAAACGGTCCAGGAAGGCGTTGCGGTCGGCCAGTGCGCTGGGCGTGGCGTTGACGCTTTTCGCCACCAGTCCGTCGCGCACCGGCTCGGTCGTGGCGCGGGTGTTCGGCGTCGCCCGCGTGCCGCCGAGATCGACCAGCGCATTTGGCTCCTCGACGCCGGCGCCCCATATGCCGCGCGGCCGGTGGTATTTGAAGCTGCGGCCGACGACCGCGACGTCAC
>NZ_RZRR01000094.1:0-9851 GCF_003998555.1 Mesorhizobium sp. M7A.F.Ca.CA.002.09.1.1
CGGGTGAGCCGATCGGCTACGACATCCATACGTTCAGCCTCTACGACGCCTCGAGCGTCGAACCGATCCTGAAACTCTACGACACGAAGTGAAAACGGTGCCCGCGGCGTAAGCTGCGGGCGTCTCTTCAAAGCATGGTTCAAGCAGTCATGATGATCGCCGCAGAAGACGAAATGCCTGTCGGGAAACGCAGATCGAGCCTTATGCGCTCGCCGCAATTCTCCTCGCTCGTCATCCTCATTGTCCTGCTCGCGGTGTTCGCCGTTGCCGATGCCAATTTCCTGTCGCCGCTCAACATCTCCAACATGATGGCGTTCCTGCCCGAGCTCGGCATCATCGCGCTCGGCATGACGCTGCTGTTGACGGCGGGCGAGTTCGACCTGTCGGTCGGCGCCGTGTTCGGGCTGGCGCCGGTCATCGTCATGCTCCTGGTGCAGAACGGCGGCGTGGATATAGGTGTCGCCCTTCTGGCCGGGCTTCTGCTGTGCATCGCCATCGGCGCCATCAACGGGCTGATCGTCACCAAGATCGGCATTTCGTCCTTCCTGGTCACGCTGTCGATGCTGCTCGTGGTGCGTGGGGCAGCGCTCTACATCACGCAGGGCTTTCCGCTGAAATCCTGGGACCAGCCGGGTTTTTTCGTGACGCTGCTGGCCGGCAGCTTCAATGTCGGCTCGTTCCGGTTCTACACCTCGCTGTGGTGGTTCATCGGTCTCTCGCTGCTGGCAATCTACGTGCTGCGCTATGCCAAGCTCGGCAACTGGATCAGCGCCATCGGCTCGAACCGCAACGCGGCGGTGGCGCGTGGCGTGCCGGCGGACGCCGTCAAGGTGTGGCTGTTCATCCTGACTTCGGTTCTGGCGGGGCTGGCCGGCATGATCAGCGCCTTCCGCATTTCGGCCGCTTCACCGGTGGCCGGCACCGGCTACGAGCTCGAAGTGATCGCCATGGTGGTGGTCGGCGGCACGGCGCTGACCGGCGGACGCGGCACGATCCTCGGCACCATCGTCGGTGCGCTGATGCTGCGCGCGATCCGCAACGGCATTGTGCTGATCGGCGTGCCGGGCCTCGCCTACAACATCTTCGTCGGCCTGATCATCCTCGCCATGCTCATCCTGCACGCTTTGCTGCAGAAGAACGCCGCAAGGGGCTGACGATGGAAGTTCTCCGGCTGCAGAATCTGCAAAAATCCTTCGGCAGCGTCCGCGCACTGAAGAATGCGTCCTTTGCCCTCAAGGAAGGCGAGGTGGTGGCCCTGCTCGGCGACAACGGCGCCGGCAAATCGACGCTGATCAAGGCGATTTCCGGTGTGTTTCCGATCGACCGTGGCGACATCTATGTGCGCGGTGAAAAGGTTTCGATCCGTTCGACACGCGACGCGATGGACCTCGGCATCGAGACCATCCACCAGGATACGTCTCTTGCGCCGGATCTCAGCATCGCGCGCAATCTTTTCCTTGGGCGCGAGCCGGTCAAGCTGAAATGGCTGGGCGTGTTCGCGCCGCTCGATTTCGCCAAATTGCGAGACGCGGCGTCGGCGCTGTTGAAGCGCGTCGGCATCTCGAAAAAACTCGACGCCGATGCGCTGGTCTCGACGCTATCGGGTGGCGAGCGGCAGTCGATCGCGATTTCTCGCGCCATGCAGTTCGCCGCCAAGGTCATCATCCTCGACGAACCGACCAACAATCTCGGTGTCGAGGAAACCCATGGCGTGCTGCGCTTCGTCAAGGAGGTGCGTGACGCCGGTCATTCCGTGCTCTTGATCACCCACAACATCCATCACGTGTTCCAGGTCGCCGACCGCATCATCGTCATGCGCCGCGGCGAGATCGTCGCCGAGCAGACGGTTGCCGATACCGATCTTCTGACCGTGGAAAGCATCATCACCGGCGCCGATATGTCGGCCCTGCTGAAAGAGACGAGAGCGAAGTGAAGAAGTTGGCCGTCACATGGTAGAACTCTACGGCAAGACGCTTTCGCGCCGGCAGGTGTCGGAACGTTCGGGCATGCTGTCGCAATTTGCCGGCGTGCGGCTGATGACGCTTGGCGACGGCGTGGAACGCGGCATCCGCATGCTGGAGTTCCGCACCGGCACGGGGCTGCGTTTCACGGCGCTGGTCGACCGGGCGCTCGACATCGCCGATTGCGACTTCAAGGGCCAGGCGATCGGCTGGCATTCGCCGAGCGGCTTTCGCAACCCCGGTCTGCACGATTATGAGGGGGAAGGGGGGCTCGCCTGGGCGCGTTCGTTTTCAGGGCTGCTTGTCACCTGCGGCCTCGACCACATATTGGGCCGGGAAGAAGTGCCGGCCGATAGCTACAACTACCCGGGCAGGAAGACCGTGATCCATTCGCTGCATGGCCGCGTCGGCACCATTCCGGCGCGGCTGACCGGTTATGGCGAGACCTGGGACGGCGACCGCTGCGTGCTGTGGGCCGAAGGCACCGTGCAGCAATCGGCAGTGTTCGGCGAGGATCTGCATCTGATCCGGCGTATCGAGGCCGATGTCGGCGGCAACGAGATCCGGCTGTCGGATCGCGTCGTCAACCACGGTTTCAACCGCACGCCGCACATGTATTTTTACCACGTCAATGTCAGCCATCCCTTGCTCGACGAGGGTTCGCGCTATCTGGCGCCGATCCGCGACGTCGTCTGGGCTGGCCATGCCGGCGAGCGCTACCAGGCGCAGAAGGTGGGTTACCGCACGATGCCGGCGCCGCAATCGGGTTTCAGCGAGCAGGTCTGGCAGCACGAGATGGCGGCGGACGCCAATGGCGAGGTGCCGGTGGCAGTGGTCAACGATCAGCTCGGGCTCGGCTTCGAAGTGGTGACGCGCAAGGACCAGCTGCCTTGCGCATATCAATGGCAGAATTTTCAGGCGGGGCAGTATGCGCTGGGCATCGAACCCTCGACGCATCATGTGCTCGGCAATCTCGCGGCGCGCGAGCGGGGCGAGATGATCTGGCTGGAGCATAGTGAAAGCCGTTCTTACGACGCAGTGTTCCGGGTGCTCGACGGCGCCGGCGCGATCGCCGAGGCCGAAGCAAAGATCGCGTCGATCGCCAGGCAGCCGCAACAGGATTATCCTGTACCGTCGGGTAATTTTCCGGGATTGGCGGACAGGGCATGAGGCGAAACGAATGCTCCGGCTGGCGGGCCGGAAATCGGAGGTCGATGTGATGGAGAAAAAGCGCGACTACAGCCTGGTCGGGGAAAGCACGCGCATCGCGATCGAGACCGGGCTGGCCTCGGCCGAGTGGTATCACACCGATGTGCCGCGCAAGGCGATGAAAGAGCTGATGCAGCGCTCGGACGGCCCGGCGATCCGCGACACGATCATCTGGATCGTTGCCATATTGGGTTCCGCCGCCGGGATCGCCTGGTTCTGGGGCACGTGGTGGGTGGTGCCGTTCCTGCTCGTCTATGGCGTGCTCTACGGCTCGTCCAGCGACTCGCGCTGGCACGAGTGCGGCCACGGCACCGCCTTCCGCACACGCTGGATGAACGATGCCGTCTACCAGATCGCCAGCTTCATGCTGATGCGCAATCCGGTGACCTGGCGCTGGAGCCATGCCCGCCACCACACCGACACGATCATCGTCGGCCGCGACGCCGAGATCGCGGTGATGCGTCCGCCGGACCTGCTGCGCGCCGCACTCGCCTTCACCGGTGTTCTCGATTTCCGCTATTCGCTGCCGACGCTGGTGCGCAATGCGTTCGGCAGCATCTCGCCGGACGAGAAAAGCTTTATTCCCGAGATGGAGCTTCACAAGGTGGTCACAGCCGCGCGCTGGCATGTCGCCATCTATGTCGGGGCGATCGGGCTAGCGCTTCATCTGTGGTCGTTCCTGCCGCTGGTGCTGATCGGCCTGCCGCGCCTCTACGGCAGCTGGCACATGGTGCTGACCGGCCTGCTGCAGCATATCGGGCTGGCCGACAATGTCACCGACCACCGGCTGAACACGCGCACCGTCTACATGAACCCGATCAGCCGCTTCATCTATTGGAACATGAACTATCATGTCGAACATCACATGTTCCCGATGGTGCCCTATCACGCGCTGCCGAGGCTGCACGAATTGATCAAGCACGATCTGCCCGAGCCGAACCCTTCGATGTGGCATGCCTATCGCGAGGTCTGGCCGGTGCTGCTGAAGCAGCTTCAGTACGAGGATTATTTCCTCAAACGTGAATTGCCGCCGACGGCGCGGCCGTACCGGGACGAATTCCATGCACTGACCGTTCCGGCGGCGGCGGAATAGGGGAGAAGCAGATGGCCGACTGGGTTGAAGCGTGTGGCGTCGACGATGTCGAGGAAGAGGATGTCATCCGCTTCGATCATGGCGGCCGTACCTTCGCCATCTATCGCAGTCCCGATGACGAGTACTTCGCAACCGACGGATACTGCACGCATGAGAAGGCGCATCTGGCCGATGGGCTGGTGATGGACGACATCATCGAATGCCCCAAGCACAATGGCCGCTTCAACTACAAGACGGGCGTGGCTCGAGGCGCACCGGTATGCGTCAATCTCGCCACCTATCCAGTGAAGGTCGAGGCTGGCAAAGTGATGATCCAGATCGGCTGACCTGCCGCCGAATGCAACTGAGGGAACCCTTTTGATGAGCCGAAAAAGACCGACGGTGGCGGATTTGCGCGCCATGAAGGGCAAGCGACAGCTGACCATGCTGCGTGTGCTGACGATGGACGAGGCCGAGGCCGCGGAGCGCGCAGGGGTCGACATCGTCTCGGTGCCGCCCGAATTGGTGCTCAACCCTGAGTACCGCGACGCGGCGCCCAGCCTGTTCACCATGCCGGGCGACAATTTCTACGAGATCGGCACGGCGGACGATTTCGTGCGCTGGGCCTTCCGGCTCTACAAGGCCGGCGCCGACGCGGTCTATTGCAGCGCCGGCTACGCCACGATCAAGCGGATGGCCGATGACAATATCCCGGTGATCGGCCATGTCGGGCTGATCCCGTCACGGGCGACCTGGACTGGCGGCTTCAAGGCGGTCGGCAAGACCGCCGACACCGCCATGGATATCTTCGCGGCGGTGAAGCAACTGGAGGCCGCCGGCGCCATCGGCGCCGAGATCGAGGTGGTGCCGGTCGAGGTGGCCAAGGCGATCTCGGAGCGGACGTCGCTGATCATGCTGTCGATGGGAGCGGGTACCGGTTGCGATGCGCAATATCTGTTCGCCGACGACATTCTCGGCCAGAACCGTGGCCACATGCCCCGTCATTCCAAGGTCTATCGCAATTTCGCCGCCGAATATGATCGTTTGCAGGCCGAGCGTATCGCCGCGTTTTCGGAATATGTTGCCGACGTGAACAGTCTCGCCTATCCCGAAGACAAGCATGTGGTGCATATGGATCCGGCTGAACTCAGCCTGTTCATGAAGAGGGTCGACGGGGCGTGAAATCTCAAGGCAATGATGCGACGGGCGAGGCCGCGCCGGTTCATATTCTCACGCTTTCCTGCGAGGATCGGCCGGGGATCGTCGCCGCCGTCACGGCGGAGCTTGCCGCGAACGGCGCCAACATCGCCGAAAGCAGCCAGTTCTGGGACCGGCAGACCAATCGCTTTTTCATGCGGATCGCCTTCATCAGCCCGTTAGGCTCGACCGGGGACAGTCTGGAGCGGGCCCTGGAATCGAGCGTCGACCGCTTCGGCATGAAGACCGCGCTGGTCGATCAGGGACGCCGCCCGAAGATCATCGTCATGGTCTCCAAGTTCGACCACGCGCTTCTCCATCTGCTGTACCAGATCAGGGTCGGCTGGCTGAACGCGGAGGTTGCAGCCGTCGTCTCCAACCACGAGGATGCCCGCCGCTTCGCCGAGCTGGAGGGCATTCCCTACCACCATTGGCCGACCACCAAGGAGAACAAGGCCGAACAGGAACAGAAACTGCTGGACCTGGTGCAGCGGACAGGGGCCGAACTGGTCATCCTGGCGCGCTACATGCAGGTCTTTTCAAAAGGTCTGTCGGACCGGCTGTTCGGACGGGCGATCAACATCCACCATTCGTTCCTGCCGAGCTTCAAGGGCGCCAAGCCGTACCACCAGGCTTTCGACCGCGGCGTCAAGCTGATCGGTGCGACGGCGCATTACGTCACCTCCGACCTCGACGAGGGCCCGATCATCGATCAGGAGACCGAACGCGTCACCCATGCGATGAGCGCCGAGGATTTCGTCGCCGTCGGGCGCGACATCGAAAGCCGGGTACTGGCGCGCGCCGTCAAGCTGCATCTCGAAGCCCGCGTCATGCTCAACGGCCACAAGACCGTCGTCTTCTGAGAAGCCGCGTCAGGCCGGCCAATTTCCGCCGGCGAGCGCGGCGTAAAGCGCTTCGGCGTCGATGCCGAGCGGCCGGTCCTCTTTCAGCATGGGGACGAGCGAGCGTATCGCCGCGTGAAGTGCGGCCGTGCGCGGCGCCAGTGTGAAGCCGTCGCGCAGGTCGACGGCCTGTGCCGCGGCCATCAATTCGAAGGCGATCAGCCGCCGCCACAGCGCGATCATCCCTGCGCATTTCGCAACCGCCAGAGGTGTCTGCGTGGCGTGATCCTCGACGCCCTCCGACACGGCCAGAAAGTCGAGCATCACCGGATTGGCCTTGTGGCGGATGGCGGCCAGGATCGAGGTCACTGTCTTCTGTAGCGGCACGAAGCCGGCCGAGGCGCCGCCGACCGGCGACAGATATTTCGGCAGGCCATTGCGGCCCGAACCGGTGAGCTGAATGAAGCGCGCGGCACTGGCCGCGGCACATTGGGCGATCGCCAGGCCGAGCGTCTCAAAGGCGAGCGCCAGTGCGGCGGTGTGGAAATTGCCGGTCGACAGTACCAGTTCATCATCGCCCAGCACCAGCGGGTTGTCGGCGGCGGCGTTGAGCTCGATCTCGACAGCCTGTCTCGCCTGGCCGATCGCCTCGATCAGTGCGCCATGGACCGATGGCATGCAGCGGATCGACAGCGGGTCCTGCAAGGTGGTCGGTGCCGGCGCGTCGTCTCGGACGAGCAGATTGTGCAGCACCTTGGCTGCTTCCTGCTGGCCGGCCGCCGGGCGCGCCATATGCAGGCGCGGGTCGAGGATGGTGCGGTTGGCACCAAAACCTTCCATGGTCAGAGCCCCGGCATGCTGTTGCTGGGCCAGGGCAGTGAGGGCATCCGTCACCGCAAGTGCGCCGCTGCCGGCGGAAACCGCCGATGCGTTGATCAGCGATAGCCCGTCCTTGGGCGCCAGGCTGATCGGGGCGAGGCGCGCCATCATCAGCGCCTTGGCCGCCGGTATGCGACGGCCCTGATAGTCGGCTTCGCCTTCGCCGGTGAGCATGCGGGCGAGTGCCGTCATCAGCACCAGGTCGCCGGCTCCGATCGAACCGAGCGAGGGCATGACGGGATGGACGCCGGCATTGAGCGCGTCGAGCAAAGCAACGAAGACGGAAGACGAAAGGCCGGATCCGCCAACCGACAGCATCGCTGCACGCGCGGCCATGCTTGCCCGCACGGCATCGACCGGCAATCCTTCGCCGACGGCGCCGCTGCGTCCCTCCAGCAACTGGCGCTGGAAGGCTCCGGCATCGCCCTCTACAGCAGTGCCGAGATTGGCGCCGAGCCCGGTGTTCAAGCCATAGATCTGCTGGCTGGACGCTGCAGCCTGGTCGAGCACTTTTCGTGCCTTCTCCAGCCTGCCGATGACATCGGGTCCGATCTCCACCTTGCGCCCATCGCGGGCGACCGCAGCGACATCGCCAACGCCGACGCCGGTTCCGGTGAGGACGAGCGCGCTCATGCGAAGCGCAGTCTCTGGCCGATGCCTTGCGCCTGCGCCTTGGCCAGCATCGCCTTGCCCAATGCGATATCAGACAGCGACAGGCCACGATGCCAGAACAGGATCGTTTCGTCGTCGCTTTCGCGCCCAACTTTCAGGCCGGCGGCGATCTGGCCGAGCTCGGCATGCAGCGTCTGCTCGCTCAGCCGCCCGGTCTCGACATGGGCGCGTAGCGAGCCGAACTTGCCGCCCTTGCACTGGCCCCAATCGTCGACGACCATTTTCTGCATGATGTCGGTCAACGACAGTTCGACCGCGCTCATCGTGCCATAGGGCACGACCAGTGCGCCCCGTTTGATCCATTCGGTCCTCAGCAGCGGCTGCGGCTCCGGCAGCCGCGAGGCCTCGACGACGATGTCGGCGCCCTCGATGCAGCTTTTCCAGTCGGCCACCGCTGTGACCGTCTTGCCGAGATCGGCGGAGAGTTCGGCGGCAAAACCGTCGCGGCTTTCCGGGCGGCGCGAATGGACGCGAATCTCGTCGAAGTCGAAGAGATGGTCGAGCAGGCGCACATTCCAGTAGGCGGTGCCGCGCGCGCCGATATGGGCCAGCACCTTGGAATTCTTGCGCGCCAGATGCCTGGCGCCGATGGCGGTGACGGCGCCGGTTCGCATGTCGGTGATGACGGTGGCGTCGAGGATGGCGCGCGGCGCGCCGGTGCGCGGGTCGAACAGGTTGAGGATGCCGAATTCGGAAGGCAGGCCATGCAGGTAATTGTCGACATAGTCGCCGACGATCTTGACGCCGGCCGTGTCGAGCGGCGCGACGTAGCCGCGCAACACATTGAAATGGCCGTGGAAGGACGGGTCCGGCTCGAGATGGACGCGCGGTTCGATCACCGTCTGGCCCTTGCCTTGCGCCACCAGGCCAGCCTCGACGGCGGCGATGATTTCGCCATCGGTCATGGCAAGGGCATCGATGTCGAGGGCATTGAGGTAGTCGATGTAGATGGGCTTCATGTTACGCGTATACTCTCCTCGACGGCCCCATCCATTCCATAGCAGGCCATGGCGGCACACGAAAGTTTGTTGCGACGTCTCTGGACGCCGCCGGGGAGATGCTGTTCAAACCGGTTCCGTCATGACTGCCATTCCCGAGACCGCAACCTTGTCCGAAACGGCCATCCATGCGCGGCGCGTGGCGCTGATCGTCGCCATCGCCTTCTTCATGCAGTTGCTGGATTCGACGATCATCTCGACATCGCTGCCGCAGATGGGCGCCTCCTTCGGCGTGTCGCCGGTGGCGATGAGCATCGGCATCACCGTCTACATGCTGACCATGGCGGTGTTCGTGCCGCTGTCGGGCTGGCTCGCCGACCGGTTCGGGGCGCGCAACATCTTCCTGCTGGCGATCGTCCTGTTCACCCTGGCTTCGCTCGCCTGCGGCCTCTCGCAAACCCTGACCCAGTTCGTCGCCGCACGTGTCGTGCAAGGGCTCGGCAGCGCGCTGATGACGCCGGTTGGGCGCATTCTCGTCCTGCGCAATGCGCCGAAATCCGAACTGCTCAACGCCACGGCGCTGATCACCTGGCCAGCACTGTTTGCGCCGGTGGTCGGGCCGGTGCTCGGCGGCTTCATCACCACCTATCTGTCCTGGCACTGGAATTTCTTCATCAACATCCCGCTCGGCGTGATCGGGCTGGCGCTGGTCGCCCGTTTCATCCCAGGCGACCGCGAGGCCGACCCCAAGCCGCTCGACTGGCCCGGTTTTTTCCTGACATCGGCGGGACTTGCCTTGCTGCTCTACGGTCTCGAGCGTATCGCGCATCCCGAGGACGGCGTGCTGCCGACAGCGCTGCTGATCGTAGCCGGCATCGTCCTCGGCTGGCTGGCGGTGCGCCATCTCAGGCGCGCGCCGCATCCGCTGCTCGATCTCTCCTCGTTCAAGGTGCTGACCTTCGCCATCTCGACGCTTGCCGCCGGCACCATTTTCCGGGTGGCGATCAACGCCACGCCGTTCCTGCTGCCGCTGCTGTTCCAGGTTGGCTTCGGCCTTTCGCCTGTCGATGCCGGCTTGATG
>NZ_RZRR01000951.1:0-2065 GCF_003998555.1 Mesorhizobium sp. M7A.F.Ca.CA.002.09.1.1
GCCATGGGCAAGGAAGTCGAACGAAAATTCCTGGTCACCAGCACCGCATGGCGGGAGTTGGCCGAGGCCAATATCCGCATTCTCCAGTTCTATCTCGCTGCCGGCCCCGGGCGCACAGTGCGCATCCGCATCAGCGACGGCACTTCCGCCAAGCTGACGCTCAAATTCGGCAGCAAAGCGCGCGAGCGCGACGAATTCGAATACCCGATCCCGCTGTCGGAGGCGGTGGAGATGCTGGACTTCGCCATCGGACGTGTCATCGAGAAGACACGTCACCATGTTAGGCACCGTGGCTATCTCTATGAAGTCGATGTCTTTGGCGGACCGCTTGCGGGACTTGTGGTCGCCGAACTTGAGACGCCGGAGGACGTGCCGGACGAAATGCTGCCCGACTGGCTCGGCCGTGAAGTCACCGGCGAGCAGAAATTCTACAACGCGTCGCTCGCCCTTGGTGGGATTCCGGAGATCGCCGCATGAGCTTTCGCATCGATCCGCGCCTGCCGCTGACCGGCGAGGTCAGGAGAATCCTTGCCGAGGAGATCGGCAAGGCGCTGCATCATCTTGACGCCGCACGGAGCCGGCCGGAACAGGCGCTGCACAAATGCCGCAAGCGGCTGAAGAGCGCTCGCGCCTTGCTGCGGCTTGTTCGTTCCGGTGACGAAACATTCTGTGAGACAGAAAACCAGTGCTACCGCAACGTGGCGGCCCTGCTTGCCGGCCCGCGCGAGGCGACAGCGCTGATCGAAACCATCGACCGCCTGGCGGCAAGCTTTCCCAAGGAGGGCGCCGACGATGGGCTGGGCGCGGTTCGCGACAGGCTGATCGCGCGCCAGCATGAATTGCACGAAGGTACAGGGCTCGAAGCGGCGATCGGCGCGGCGACCGCCGCCTGCGAGGAGGGCCTGCACCGCATCGGCACGCTGGCCTTGCCCGACCAGCCGGAACAGGCGGCCGACGTGCTTGCCGAAGGCGCCCGCGTCACGCTGCGCCGCGCCAGGAAGGCGCTCGACAAGGCCGGATCGCGGGGAGCGGCCGATGATTTCCACGATCTGCGCAAGGCGGCCAAGACCCACGGCATGCATCTGTCGCTGCTCGGCAGGCTGTGGCCGACACCGATCAAAGCAAGGCGCAACGCGGTCGACGAACTGGGCGAGCGGCTGGGCGACCTGCACGATGTGCTGGTGATGCGCGCCCTGCTCGAGGCCGACGACCAGCTGCTCGGGCCGCCCGAGGACACGAAACTTCTGGCCAAGCTTTTGAAGCGGTCGGAAAAGCAGCTGAAGAAGAGCTGCCTTGCCGAGGCGGCCGAGCTGTTCGGCGACAGTCCCAAACGCTCGACACGCAAACTGGCCCGCAAGGCGCGCGACGATCTGGCTGCGCCGCCGGAAGAGGCCGCGGCATCGTAGGATGACTTGGCGCTCTTCCTCTCGGTCCGGACGGGGGGAAGAAAGGCGTGCGCTAGCCCTCATTACCCGCCCATGCTAATCGCCATGGAGTATGACCGAGCCCGGCGACACGCTTCTGGATCGACTTGGCCGCTGGCTTGCCGGCCGGCTGCAGGAAGAATCGTCCGGCTACGAGCCCTACACCCCCTCCGATGCCGAAACGCTGCGTCGCACGCTTGAGCCCGGCGACATCCTGCTGATCGAGGGCAACCAGAAGATCTCGGCGGCGATCAAGTACCTGACCCAGTCGACCTGGTCGCATGCGGCCTTCTATATCGGCGATGCCTTGCCCGCGCCGGCGGACGGCTCGGAGCGGCCGCGCCTGATCGAGGTCACGATCGGCGAAGGCTGCGTCGCCGTTCCATTGTCGCGCTACCGCACCTACAACACCCGTATCTGCCGGGCGAGTGGGCTGGCGCCGGAGGATCGCGACAAGGTCGTCGCCTTCATGATCGGCAAGCTCGGCCTGAAATACGACCTCAAGAACATTTTCGACATGCTGCGTTTTTTCTTCCCGACACCGCCGGTGCCGGTGCGCTGGCGCCGCCGCATGCTGGCCTTCGGTTCCGGCGATCCGACACGGGCGATCTGCTCGACGCTGATTGCCGAGGCCTATGGCC
>NZ_RZRR01000952.1:0-2059 GCF_003998555.1 Mesorhizobium sp. M7A.F.Ca.CA.002.09.1.1
ATGTTGATCTGATGGTCGCCCATCTGGCTGTAGATGATGGCAAAGCACAGCGGCAGATTGATCACGACATGGCCGATGCCGGCAGCCAGTAGCGATTTCGGTACGCCGGCCCAGTTGAACAGCACCAGCAGCCCCATGCCGATGATGAGATAGCTGACCGTCAGCGGCAGGGTGATCAGCCCGCGCAGCAGGCCGGAGCCGGGCAGGACGAAGCGGGCAAAGCCCCAGGCGGAAAGGAAGCCGAGCGTCACGGCGGCGAGCGACGAGATGGACGCGACCAGCAGCGAATTGACCAACGCCGAAGTCAGCCGTGGGTCCGAGAGCACCGCGTCGTACCAGCGCAGCGACGGGCCGGTGAAGGGCGGGATCGGGAACGACGTCGCCTGCAGCGAAAACAGTACCAGCACGATCACGGGCAGGAAGATGAAGCCGTAGACGGCAAGCGCGTAGAGCCAGGAGGCGATGCGGACAATCCTGCGCATCTCAGGCCCGCTCGATCTTCAGCCAGTGGGCGCAGGCGAGATAGGCGATGGTGACCACCGCCATCAGGATGATCGACAGCGCCGAGGCCAGCGGAAAGTCGCCGCGCCGGCCGATCTGCATCATCACCAGCTGCGGCATCAGCAGCTCGTTGTTGCCGCCCAGGATCTGCGGCGTGATGTAGTCGCCGATGCACAGCACGAAGGTGAGGAAGGCGCCGACCATGATGCCGGGCAAGGTCAGCGGCAGCACGACATGCAGGAAGGTTCGCACCGGCCCGGCGCCGAGATCGGCGGCCGCCTTGCGGTAGCTCGGGCTGAGCTGCTTGAGATTGGCGAAGATCGTCAGCGTCAACAACATGACGAAGAAGTGCACGAAGCCGGTGATGGTGGCGAAACGCGTGTTGGCGAGATGCACAGGCTCGCTGATGAGGCCGGAGCCGGTCAGCGCCCGGTTTATGACGCCGTTCTGCGCCAGCGCCAGCAGCCAGGAATAGGAGCGCACGACATAGGAGGTCCAGAACGGCAGCACCGCCAGCATCAGCGCCAGCCGCTGCCAGCGCTCCGGCACCTGTTCGGCGAGGATCCAGGCGAAGGGATAGGCGAGCAGCACCGAGACCACGGTGACGATCGCGGTCACCTCAAGCGAGTTCACCATCGCCTGCCAGTAGGAGGGGTTGGTGAAGAATTGGCTGTAGTTGGACAGCGTGAAGCCGCCGCCCTCATGCGCCGTCAGGCTGGAAAACCCCATGGCAATGAACGGCAGCACGAAGAACAGCAGCGTCCAGCCGAGCGCCGGCGTGACCAGCGCCCAGGGCAGAGCAGAGCTCGCCCGGGGCAGGGTATGGCCCGCCCGGGGCAAGGGGTTGTTTCCAGCCGAGCTCATGAGCGCTATCGGCTCATTTCGCCTGCAGCATTTCGGTCCACATGTCCTGCATCTTCTTGTCGAGATCGGCGTTCGGCGCCGGATAGGCCTGGGCACGCGTCAGGAAGCCCGGCTGTTCGTCGAAGCGCAGCACCTTCTTCTGGTCGTCGGTCAGTGCTGCCTTGGTGTTGGCCGGCATGCCCCAGTAGCAGGAGGAGGTGGCAAGCCGCGCCTGGCCCTCCGGGCTCATAATGTACTGGATGAACTTCAGCGCCATGTCCTTGTTCTTGGAATCCTTGAACATGGCCAGCGACTGCGACCACAGAACCGCACCTTCTTTCGGGATGGAGAAGTCCAGCGCCGGGTTTTCCTTGGCTAGGCCCGCCGTCACCCATTCGCCGCCGCCGACCAGTATGTCGACCTCGCCCGTCGCCAGCGCCGTCTGGCTGGCGGTCACTTCGCCGACCAGCTTGGCATTGGCTTTCATCTTCAAGAGCTCGTCCTTGAGGGCGGGCAGGTCGGCTTCGGTGAGATCGGCCGTCTTCTTGCCGATCGCCAGTGCGGCCATGCCGATGACCGGCAGGTAGTAGTCGTAGATGGCGACCTTGCCCTTGTACTTGTCGCCGGTCAGGGCCGCCATCGACTGCATGTCGGCCGGATCGACCTTGGTCTTGTTGTAGCCGATCGTGTTGTAGCCGAACTTTTCGGTGATGCC
>NZ_RZRR01000953.1:0-2057 GCF_003998555.1 Mesorhizobium sp. M7A.F.Ca.CA.002.09.1.1
GTTCACGCCGAACCCTTCCGATCCCGTCAGCTTCAACGCGACGGGTCCCAACTTGCCGGCAGCGGCCGCGCCGGTGTCGGCCAGATCGACGCTCGCATCCAGCGCCGTGACCCGGTGCGCCGCGATATCACGGGTGGCGGTAGCGGCAACCGTAAGCGTCCTGCCGTCGATGTCCGCCTTCGAGGAAAACTCCATGCCGCCCGGTCCCGACTGCACGACGGTGGCGTCGGTGATCTTGACGAGCTTGATCGCTCCGGTTTCGGGCAGCACGAATTCGACATTGCGAAGATCGATGCGACGCAGCGAATCCTCCCGCACGGCATCGAGTGCGTGGTTGATGTTTCCGAACACCGCGGCGGACAGCTTCTCCGGATCGATGAGGCCGTCCGCATTGCGCAGGCCGGCGGTCCAGTCGCCGCCTGACGGCATCGCCGCCACGACGATGCGGGCATCCGAGATCCTGGCGCTGGTCAGCCGCACATCTCCCCACAGCAGCGGGAACAGACGCACGCCGAAGCGCACGCGGCCGGCATCGGCCATCGGCTTGCCGTCTGATGTCTTCAAGCTGACGTCGCTGACCTGAAGCGCGATGAAACTCGAACCGTCGAGCGTGATGCGGGCAGGCCCGACCGCGACATTGACATCGACGCCCGCCAGTTTCTCAAGCGCCGTTTCCGCCTCGGCGCGAAGCCGGTCGGCTCCGATGCCGGAGGCGCCAACCAGATAAACGAGCACGGCGGCCAGCAGCACGAAAGCGACCAGACCGGCGAACAGTCGCGACAGGATGCGAAAACCGCGTCCGATCGACGCCTGACCAAGCGGCGGCACACGGCAGGCGGACGGAAAGGTCCCCAGGTCGGTGATCTCATCACGCCTGAACCGGATCTTCTCGTGCTGCGGTCGCTCCTGATCCACGCAATTTTCCGTTGTACGAACTCGATCGTGGACGAATCCCCGTCCGACACTATATCGGTGTGGCTTCGCGCGTAACCTCAAACAAGGGCATCGGTATGGCTGACCTCGACGTAGGCGATCTTGCGCCGCAATTTGACCTGCCGCGGGACGGCGGCGGATCGGTCAGCCTTGCCGCATCGTCCGGCAAGCCCATCGTGCTCTATTTCTATCCGCAGGACGACACAACAAGCTGCACGCAGGAGGCGATCAGCTTCTCGCAGTTGAAGCCGGAGTTCGAGAAGGCCGGCGCCGTGGTGATCGGCCTGTCGCCCGACCCCGTCAAGAAGCACGACAAGTTCAAGTCGAAATACAATCTCACCATCGACCTCGCCGCCGACGAGGAGCGCACGGTGATCGAGGCCTACCATCTGTGGGTCGAGAAATCGATGTATGGCCGCAAGTATATGGGCGTCGAGCGCGCGACGTTCCTGATCGGCCGCGACGGGCGGATCGCCAGGATCTGGCGCAAGGTCCGCGTCAAGGGCCATGCCGAAGAGGTGCTCGAGGCCGTTCGAGCGCTTTGAGGTTTGCCGGCGAGGCTGGCCCAGGTTCCCTTGCAACCTTACGCACGCCTGGCGGGCAATCGCTGCGAGCAAGCTATCGCTGCAAGCCTTTGTTAACCCTAATAATGTGTAATCAAGCTGTCGTGGTGTCGTAAACGAAAGCTTGGTCCCGTGAACGCAACCGGTCAGTCCGCAGTCTTCGGCAAGCGTAAGGAGCCCCATACGGTCATCATCGCCCGGGGCAACGAGATCAGGCATTTTACGATCCGACCGTGGCTGGCGGCCTTTATCGGCTCGGCGCTGGCCGCCATTGCCGTCGGCTACCTCATGGCCACCTCCTATCTCGTGCTGCGCGACGATTTGATCGGCGCCACAACGGCGCGTCAGGCGCGCATGCAGCAAGCCTATGAAGATCGCATTTCGGCGCTTCGCGCCCAGGTCGACCGCATCACCAGCCGCCAGTTGCTCGACCAGCAGCTGATGGAAACCAAGGTCAGCGAACTGCTTGAACGCCAGAGCCAGTTGAGCCAGCGTCATGGCCGCCTTGGTCCGCTGCTCGAACGCGCCGAGAGCGAGGTCGGCGCAGCGCCGGCCGAAGAT
>NZ_RZRR01000954.1:0-2057 GCF_003998555.1 Mesorhizobium sp. M7A.F.Ca.CA.002.09.1.1
ATTCAAGTTCATGACGCCTGGCATGCTGACCAAGTTTAATAACTTGCGCCGAGCGAAGCGCGGTATCTTCATCATGGCTACCAATTACGCATATCGCATCGATCCGGCGATCCGTAGAACGGGGCGTATCGACGAGAATTACCTACTGCTTCCGCCGGATGCTACTTCAAGGCAGAAGATGATAAAGAATTTTCTGAAAGATGCGATCGAAAAGGGAAATCTCCCGGCCGACCATGCGCTGAATCCTGACAATATCGAGAAATCCGGTAAATGGAGTATCCTGCGGAGTGCTTCATTCTTCTTGGGCTATAAGGATATCGAGGCTGCAGTGGCGCGTGTTGTTCGCCAGGTTGGTAACAGTCAAAGTGTGACGGAACTTGAGAGTGAGTTCTTGGAATGGGGACGCACAACGACTCTTCGCCTCTACAATGGCGCATTCGACGAAATAGACGATCGGGAGGCAATTGAACGCGAGTTCCTGCCCCTTATCGAGATGGCAGCGCGGGAGGGCGCAGTCCTTAAGGAAAAGAAAAATCCGGCTCTCGATTGCGCGGCTTTATTTAAGGCTGATGAAAAGAATGGCAAGCTGGCTTCGTTCGCTAGTGAACTTAAGCTCAGAGAAGAATCCTTAAGGTTCGTTAAGCGGCGCAGTCCGGAATACGTTAGGAAATGACAGCTCAATCCCCCCAGCCGCTAAGCGGCATCCGTCAAGCTTGGCGTTCTGCCTTCGGATCACGAAAGGTCGTCTATCTCAGCGGCCCGATCACGTCGGGACTGCGGTTCATAGATTGGTGGAGCAAGATCGGATATCAGCTTGAGGCCGATGCGAGCGCTTATCGTGCCGAACTTGTCGAGCAGGTGATTATTCCGAACGAGAACCAGCTCAAAGCGACAGCCGAACTGCTCCGCGCCAGGGGCTCGGAGCCGGTGGTTGAGCCAGCGAGCCTATTCATTAACGGTTGGACCCAAGAAGATTATCTAGAGTTGTGGCAGCAGTTCATCTCAGCTCACGCGAGCCGCATCCTGTTAATGGACGGATGGGAATACAGCGCGGGTAGTGCCTCTGAATTCTGCCGTGCACATCTCGAAGGCATCCCCACCGCTCGTGTTGACGGATCGCCCATCGTCGCACGAGATGGTGTCGCCGCAATCAGCCGCGCACTCGCTCGCGTTGATGCACTGGCTGTGCCGCCGCTCGCTCTCCAGAACACATTGCGTGCTGCATATAGCCAACTCGAAACAACAGTGGCGACTGTAGTCTACGTGCCGGGTGGTGGCATTCCGCGAAAAGACGCTTCGCTCGATCGGCTCGCTGAACTTATCAACGTAGCGCAATTCGTCAGCTATGAACCGCATCGTGGGAAACCAAAGCAGGCGTATTCACGCGTCCTTGGGGAAAGCCCTAACCGCATATTCTCCAACGTTACCGAAGTTGCCGAGACACTCCTTGCGCGAAGCGCTGACGGCTCCGTGAATGTGAGAAGCTTTACACCTGAAAGCCCGCTTAGCCGCGAATTCATATACGGTCTGACTCGAGTTAACGATATTGTCGATGCGATCGCACGCCTCACGCGCGAAGGTCTGCATACCATCGTAAATGAAACGGTCGATATCCACGATGGTGGCGTTTCCGGGGTGGTGCTTGGGAAGATCATCGAGTTTGCTCCCGACGATACGCCTCGCGCGGTAGAGAAGGCAGGCACAGCTTCTCTACCTCTCGGTTGGGGATTCCGACTCCTCGCTACGGTTTACGGTTTCGAACCGGATTTGGCAGTTCCCGAAAACACGCGCCTGGAATTCAGTCTGCATCCCCGGCCACGTGGCTGGCGTCGCATGCACACGTTGGGATGGGAGATTGCTGAACACAAAGGGTTAGATTTGTTTCCGGTAGCGCAGTGGCCCAACAGATTTAGTCATATGCTTGGCGATAAGGTCTTCGGGCTTCTTGTCGCACACCTCATTGGCCTGCCAGTACCGCGCACTACTGTGGTCAATCGGCGGGTGGCACCGTTTACGTTCGGCCAAGCAACGGGTTCGTCGGAGGTCTGGTGTCGCAC
>NZ_RZRR01000955.1:0-2046 GCF_003998555.1 Mesorhizobium sp. M7A.F.Ca.CA.002.09.1.1
AACATGATCCTCGGCATTTCGATGATCGGTGTCGCCGAAGCCTTCGTTCTGGCCGAAAAGCTCGGCCTGTCGCATCAGGCGCTGTTCGACGTCGCCTCGACCTCGTCGGGCCAATGCTGGTCCTTGACCACCTACTGCCCGGTGCCCGGCCCGGTGCCGACTTCGCCCGCAAACAGGGACTACAACCCAGGATTTGCAGCCGCCTTGATGCTGAAAGACCTGAAATTGTCCCAGGAAGCCGCGCAAGGTGCGGGTGCTGTAACGCCGCTCGGTGCCGAAGCGGCTCAGCTTTATGCCTTGTTCAACGCCCAGGGACATGGCGGCGTCGATTTCTCCGGCATAATTAATTTTCTCAGGGGTAACCCGGCGTAACCCACGGATTTGGCGGATTTTTCCGGTTTCCTTCGGTGGAAAAAATGAAAATTTAGATTTGCTTAAGCTCTCGATAACTCCGCGGTAACGATGTCCCTATAAAACGGACTGTGAGGCGGACATCTCATCCGTCCGGCGCTCCGGATCAGGTCTCGCGTACCGGAGCCCGTAAGTTTCGACAAGTGCCATAAGTTTCGCAAAGTGTTTGCGTAGCGAAGCGCCATGCGTATCTGGCAAAACCGCGTTCCCGATGGAGCGCGGTTTTTGCGTTTTACCCTGCAGCACGGTTGAGACATCGATGAACCGGAAACTGTACTCCGGGATACCTCACATGCGCCCGCGGGCGCCTTCCGGATCATAGGGCGAGTCGGCGATCACCTTTGCCGCGCGGCGCTCGCCGAGGATCGAAACCTGGAGCTCGGTACCGGGCGACACAAGTTCCAGGGGCAGCAGCGCAAGTGCTATGTCGTGACCAAAAGTGTAGGAATAGCCCGCCGAGGTGATGTGGCCGACGAGCTCGCCTTCGCGGTAAACGCCCTCGAAGGCGAATGCGCTCGCACCATCCGTGTCGATCGACAGTGTGGCGATCCGGCGTGTAACCTGCTGCTGTTTCGCGACCAGTGCCGCCCGGCCGATGAAGTCCCTGTTGTCGAGGCTGATGAAGCGCTCGAGGCCGCTTTCCCAGGCGGACAATTCGGGGTTCATATCGCGGTACATGGCCCGGTAGGATTTATCGAGACGAAGCGATTCCAGCGCTTGAAGTCCGACCAGCCTCAGCCCGTGTGCCTCTCCCGATGCCAGAAGCGCATCCAGCAAATGCCGCTGGTAGCAGAGTGGATGATAGAGCTCCCATCCCAGCTCACCCGAATAGTTGACACGCAGCAGCCGTACGTCGCTGGCCATGCCGACGGTGCTGGACTGTACGCTGAACCATGGGAAGGCCTCGTTGGAGAGGTCGATCTCCGTCAGCGGCTGCAGTATGTCGCGCGCCTTCGGCCCAACCACCGTGAAGCTGCCGCGATCCTCCGTGACGTTGCGCAGATGCACGCTGCCGTCCTTCGGCAACAGCCGGCCGAGATCGTCAAGGTTCCAGCGTTCGGCGCGCGGCGTCGATATGAGATAGAACAGGTCGCTCTGCAGCCGCGCCACCACATACTCGGCCTGCACGCCGCCGGTCGGCGTCAGGTGATGGGCAAGAGCGACACGACCGGGACGCGGCAGTCTGTTGGCCAGGATTCCGTCGAGCCAGCCCTCGGCGCCCGGCCCGCCGACCTCGAACTTGGTCATTGGTGTCATCTCGACCAGACCGCCGGCGTGGCGGACAGCCTGGACCTCTGCGGCGACGTGGTTCCCCTTGGGGGTCCAGCGCCAGCTGTAGACATTGCGCGCCTCGACACCCGCGGGCGCAAACCAGCTCGGCATCTCCCAGCCGTTCAACACGTCCCATACCGCGCCAAGCTGACTTAGGCGGTCATAGGACGGGGCCGTTTTCTGCGGTCGCGCCGCCGGCATGTCCTGGCCCGGATAGTGCTGTACGGCGTGGGTGCCCCAGGCTTCCCGGACCTTGGCCCGGGTCCAGTTCTTGTTGGCGTATCGGCCGAACCTGCGGGGATCCAGCTCCGCCGTGTCGATGCTGTTGCCACCCTCCACGATCCGTTCGGAGAGGTAATAGCC
>NZ_RZRR01000956.1:0-2041 GCF_003998555.1 Mesorhizobium sp. M7A.F.Ca.CA.002.09.1.1
CCCGATGCAGCACCGCGCTTCGACGACTGGAAGGTGATCAACGCTCAGGCGCTGGTCACGGGCAGCGTCAGCAAGGAAGCCGACGGCCGCATCCGCGCCCAGTACCGGTTGTGGGATACCTTTGCCGGCCAGCAGATGGCTGGCGAGCAGTTCTTCGCCAACGATGCCAATCAGCGGCGTGTCGCCCATATCATCGCCGACGCCATCTATGAGCGGCTGACCGGCGAAAAAGGCTATTTCGACACCCGCGTCGTCTTCATCGACGAATCCGGCGCCAAGAATGCGCGCAAGAAGCGCCTCGCGATCATGGACCAGGACGGCGCCAACGTCCGCTATCTTTCGGACGGCAGGTCGATCGTGCTGACGCCGCGTTTCTCGCCGAACCGGCAGGAAATCACCTACATGTCCTATGAAAGCGGTCAGCCGCGGGTGTACCTGCTGCAGATCGAGACCGGCCAACGCGAACTGGTCGGCAATTTCCCAGGCATGACCTTTGCGCCGCGCTTTTCGCCCGATGGCCAGAAGGTGATCATGAGCCTGCTGCGCGACGACGGCAATTCCAACATCTTCGCCATGGACCTGCGCAGCCGCTCGACGACGCGGCTGACCAACTCGACCGCCATCGACACCTCGCCGTCCTATTCGCCCGACGGCAGCAAGGTGGTGTTCACCTCCGACCGTGGCGGCCGCGCACAGATCTACGTGATGGGCGCCGACGGTTCGGGCCAGACCCGTATCTCCTTCGGCGACGGCGTCTATTCGACACCGGTATGGTCGCCGCGCGGCGACCTGATTGCCTTCACCAAGCAGACCGGCGGCGAATTCCAGATCGGGGTCATGAAGACCGATGGATCGGGTGAGCGCATCCTCTCCTCCGGCTTCCAGCAGGAGGGACCGACCTGGGCGCCGAATGGCCGCGTGCTGATGTTCTTCCGCGATTCCGCCGGTGGCCCCAAACTGGTTTCGGTCGATCTGACCGGACGCAACGAGCAATCGATCCCGACGGCGAACTTCGCTTCGGACCCTGCCTGGTCGCCGCTGCTGGAGTAAGAGACGAACTGAGGAACTGGGGAATTGAAGAACTGAAGAATGGAGAAGGCGGGCGGCCACATCAAGCGTGCGAAGGATCTAGAGGTTTATAAGCGCGCTTATGTGGTCTCTCTTGACGTGCATAAAGCTACGCTCGCCTTCCCGAAAATGGAGCAATACGCACTGGCTGATCAGTTGCGTCGCTCCAGCAAGGGAATCTGCGCCAATTTGGCTGAGGGATTTGCCAAGCAGACTCACTCCAAACCCGAATTCGCGCGGTTCATTTCGATGGCAATGGGTCATGCAGCGAAGTGGAGACGTGGATTTCCTAAGCGTTCGACCTTGGATACATCAGCCAGGCACAACACGACGATTGGCTGCGATCCTATGCCCATATCTACGGCATGCTGATCAATCTGAGAGAAAAGCTGAAGTGAATTCTCTCTTCAGTTCCTCAATTCCCCAACTCTTCAATTCCTCTTTTCCATCTCTTTGTCGCGTTTTGGCCGTATTTCCGCCTAGGGTCCGCGCCAACTGTGGCTCATGGCCAATGGCTGCGGACGGGCAGCTTAAACCAAAATTTAACCGTGTTTCTTGAATGCCGGTTAACCCAAACGTGGTTACTGGGTGATCAACGAAATCACTCAAATTAGACCACTCGAATTACGAAGGAGAGGCGGCATGGGCCGTATTGCAGCACTTACCAGAAACCCGGTCATGATCGCGCTGGTGGCGATGCTCGCCATCGCCGGTTGCGCCTCGAAAAAGACGCCGAACAACGCGGCCGATCTTGGCCTTAACGGCGCCGGCGCCGCAACACCCGGATCGGCGCAGGACTTCACCGTCAACATTGGCGACCGCATCTTCTTCGATACGGACTCGACCTCGATCCGTGCCGACGCGCAGACGACGCTCTCGCGCCAGGCACAGTGGCTGAACCAGTACAAGCAGTATGCCATCGTCGTCGAAGGCCATGCCGACGAACGCGGAACGCGCGAATACAATCTGGCGC
>NZ_RZRR01000957.1:0-2039 GCF_003998555.1 Mesorhizobium sp. M7A.F.Ca.CA.002.09.1.1
ATTTGATACGGCGCTATCCCGGCGTCATTTCCACCCGTGTTGGCTACAGCGGCGGCGACGTGCCCAACGCCACCTACCGCAACCACGGCAGCCATGCCGAAGCCATCGAGATCAATTTCGATCCGGCCATCATAAGCTATCGCACGCTGCTGGAACGCTTTTTCCAGATCCACGATCCGACGACCCGCAACCGCCAGGGCAACGATGTCGGGACGAGTTATCGCTCGGCGATCTATTACACCAGCGACGAACAGAAGCGCATCGCCGAGGACACGATCGCCGATGTCGATGCCTCGGGCCTGTGGCCGGGCAAGGTCGTCACCGAAGTCGCACCCGTTGGCCCCTTCTGGGAAGCCGAGCCCGAGCATCAGGACTATCTGGAGAAATACCCCAACGGATACACCTGCCACTTCGTCAGGCCGGGGTGGAAGCTGCCGGTTCGGGAAAAAGCGGTGCCGTAGATACACTGATACGACAGGATTTGAGAAGCCGCGGAGCGCTCGCTCCGCGGCTTCTTTTCATTGCAATTCCTACTTGCCGCAATGGTTGTCATTAACTGTCGGCGCGGTGGTGCCCGGCGACGTTCCACTGGCATCGGGCTGTGCGCCCTGCGGATGGGCAGGGCAATTTTCATCCGCGTTTGAATTCGTGGCGCCCGGTGCTACCGTCGTACTGTTGGTCGTGCCGGGGTCTACCGTGTTCGGCGAAGCCGGCGTATTTGGGTCGACGGTGACCGACTTGCCGCTGCCGCCGGATCCGTCGGTGCCGCTTGTGCCATTGCTCTGCGCCATGGCCGATGTCGCCAGGCCAATGGTGAGCGCCGAAGCTGCGAGGATTTTCATGAACATGGTTTGTCTCCATTGTCTGTGAACTCGTCGCGTAGCGACTGGTGGGACAACCTCGCGGCCTGGTGAAGGTTCCCGATAAATTCTCGCGCCGGCAGAGCCAACCGCTCCCGCCCTGGCGCAATGCTTTTGGCGCAGTGCGATAAAAAAAACGGCTTTTCCTTCAACTCGAATGATGCTTTAAGGCGCACATCCACAGGGGTGCTCCGTACGGTCGGGGCTGAGACGGGGGCGGCAAGCCCACAGACCCTAGAAGCTGATCTGGGTAATACCAGCGGAGCGAGGCGGGCGATGTTTTCAGGCGCACAGATTTCCCTATATCCCATGACCGACGATTTCGTCGGTGTCATCCTTGGCGCGCTCGGTGCGCTCGATCCCTGGCGCGACAAACTCAGGATCGAGACCGACGACATCTCGACCTTGCTGATCGGGCCGCCCGAAGTGCTGTTTCCTGCCATGCGCGACCTCTTCGTGGCGGCGGCACGCAGCGGCAAACATTGCGTGTTGTCGGCCACCATCTCGCGCGGCTGCCCTGGCGAGCCGGACGATCCGATCTGCCGCTCCGATGCGTTTGGCGGGCCCGTCGGTCCACTCGGCCCCCGCAAGGACGCGGCCATCGCGGCGGTGCGCAATGCTGCTGCCACCGGCCAGCCGGCGGCGGCGCAGTTCTCGCTCTATGTGATGGGCACAGACGACCACATGGACGAGATCTACGGCTGCATAGACTTTCTCAAGCAGTCCGGCGTCTATGAGCGCTCCAAACATTTCTGCACGAAACTGCGCGGTGATGCCGGTGCGATCTTTTCGGCGCTGGACGAGGCTTTCTGCCGTTTCGGACCAGGCGCTGGCCACGTAACCCTCGACGTCACGGTCTCGGCCAACAGCCCGTCGGCCGTCTGAAGCCGCGCCGCTCTCGCGGCCGTCAAAGGTTATCTCCCGTGGTCTCATCATCAGTCGCTTCGCGCCCGATCGCGAGCTTTCTCGTCAAGGCAATGCCGGCCATGATCTCGGCCGGTTTGCTCCTGCTGGCGTGGGAGCTTTATGCCACCTATTCCGGCATCAGGGCCACGATACTGCCGGCGCCGTCACGCGTCTTCGAGCAAGCGATGCTCAATCGCGAGGCGCTGGCCGACAATGCCGTTCCGACCATCCGTGCCACGCTTCTTGGCTTTGCCTGTTCGCTCAGCGCCGCCT
>NZ_RZRR01000958.1:0-2030 GCF_003998555.1 Mesorhizobium sp. M7A.F.Ca.CA.002.09.1.1
GGCGTAGATCGACAGCCAGTCATTGGCGAGCAAGGGATTGGGCTTGTTCTGCTGCCATTGCTCCTGCAGCTTGTCATGCAGCATGCGGGCACGGCGGCGCACCTTCAACCCGCCCGGCATGATGCCGTCCTGCGACAGGCCGCGGTCGATGCAGCCTTTCATGGCGCTCCAGATGCCGTCGAGGCCGGCGTCGAGCGCCTCGCGCGTCATCTGCGTCTCCTCGTTGACGCGTTTCATGTCGGCGATGGAAAGGCCGCTTTTGCCGGCCATGGCCAGCATCTCGACCGCATTCTTGAACGGATAAGGCACTTTCTTGCCTTCCGTCGTCACCGATCCCTTGGCCTTCATCCGCTGCAGTTCCTCTTCGGAAACCACGAAGCCGCCGCCGATCGAATAATAGATGCGCTTGAGCAGCAGGCGGCCGCCGGAATCATAGGCGTAGAACGCCATGCCGTTGGCGTGGCCGGTGAGCGGCGTCTTGCGGTCCAGCACCAGATCGCTGGCCGGATCGAAGCGATAGGTGGGATGGCCGGGCGGCGAAATACGCTTTTCGGCGGCGATGCGACTGGCAATGCCATCGGCCTGGTCGGGATCGACCGTCTGCGGCGTCAGACCGGCAAGGCCGAGCATGACGGCGCGGTCACTGCCGTGGCCGATGCCGGTATAGGCGAGTGACCCGTGCAGGCTGGCGCCAAGGCGGTCGACCTTCACACCCGCCGGGCGCGGCCAGTCATTTCCCGCGACCTCGTCGAGAAACCGCGCCGCGGCGGTCATCGGTCCCATCGTGTGCGAACTCGAGGGTCCTATGCCGATCTTGAACAGGTCGAAAACCGAAAGGAACACGCGGCGTTGTCTCCTGGAGTCAGGTCGAGGACTACATATAGGAATTCCCACGATGTTTCCGCTCTTTTGGAAATCGCGGCGCTGCACCCGCCGACCTTGTTTGCTCCGGCAGCGACATTGGCACGATCGCTGAATGCGGACATCGAAGCGATCGCCCTGAATGTGATAAATTCAGGCCATGGGCGATTCCCTCGATCTTTCGACAGCCGATCTCGCGGCGCTGGCCTTCTTCCTCGTCGCGTGGCTGCTGCACACGTTTGCCTCCGACGGCAAGCTTGTCAGCCGGATGTCGCTGACGACGGCGATGAATGCACAGCGGCAAGCCTGGATGCGGACCATGGCCGAGCGCGAGATCCGCATCGTCGACACCGCCATCATGAGCGGGCTGCAGCAAGGCACCGCCTTCTTCGCCTCCAGCTCGCTGATCGCGATCGGCGGCTGCTTTGCCCTGCTCGGCGCGTCCGACCGGGTTCTTGAAGTGCTCAGCGACCTGCCTCTGGGTGGCGCGCCGTCGCGCGCGGCCTTCCAGATAAAGGTGTTTGGGCTGGTGCTGATCCTGGCGTTTTCGTTCTTCAAATTCGGCTGGGCGTACCGGCTGTTCAATTATTGCACGATCCTGATCGGCGCCGTACCGATCCCGCATGGCGAAGCCTCGCGCAATCCGGTCACCGAAACGGCGGTGTGGCGTGCGGCGCAAATGAACATGCTGGCCGGAAAGCACTTCAACTCCGGCCTGCGCGGCGTGTTCTTCTCGATCGGTTATCTCGGCTGGTTCGTCGACCCCATGGTGTTCGTGTTGTCGACGCTGTTGCTGCTGGCGGTGCTGGTGCGGCGCCAGTTCTTCTCGGCGGCCAGGCAGGCGGTGATCGGTCAGCCGCCCGGAAAAGGCTGATCGATCCGGCCTGACAGCCAGTAGGCAAAAAGCCCGATCCATTCCCGGATGGCCATGGTGGTGGCCCGCAGCGAATCGGCTGGATTGTCGCGGAACAGGCCGACGCCTTCCCGTCCCGAGGTGCGATAGTCGACCGGCCATGGAACGGTTGCAAAGCCGGCCTTGTCGAACAGCGCCTTGGCGCGCGGCATATGGAAGGCCGAGGTCACCAGCAGCCAGGTCTCGCCGGGCTTCGGCGTTACCAACTCCTTGGTGAAGACCGCGATTCTCGCCCGGCGCTTTCCCACCGCCAAGG
>NZ_RZRR01000959.1:0-2024 GCF_003998555.1 Mesorhizobium sp. M7A.F.Ca.CA.002.09.1.1
AGAACGACGGGTACTGACCACAGATCTCCGGCCCGATTCTTGAAGGAATCGGGCCACGAGAGGCCCTTTGATCATGCTTTTGGCAGCACCGTCGGCAAGACAATTGCCCCTAGCCAGACTTAGGTCTGACCCCTGCCCGACCGAAGTCCAGGTTGGAAACGCATGCGCTTGCCCCAAATTCGGGGTGGCGGGCAAAAATGATCGATGAAACCAAGAGCAGCAGCATGTCGAACCGTGAGACCAAACGATCCGATGCCCTGAGCACGCGAGTAACAGAGATCAAGGCCAGGATGCAGCAAGCCCAGATTACCGAAGACGAGATGAAGACCTTCCAGAAGGTCGCGGCCATCATGGAGGGCGGCGAGGGCCGAATCGAGGTTGACGACCTGATTGCCGCGTCATTCCTCACCGACACGCTGCTGAACAGCCCGAAGCGTTAAGCGACCATGCCGACGATTAGCAGACTTTTTGATTCCCACGCCGATGCGACGCGGGTCGCTAGCGACTTGGTGGCGGCCGGAATTCCTCGCGTACAGATCGCGATCATCGGGCCTTACAATGACGAGACAGGATCTGTTTGGGTTTCCGCTTTGGGATCGGTACTGGGCGCTGCTGCCGGCGGGTTGGCATGTCTGAGCGTCGTTGCGGCAGTTGGCATCAATCCTGTTGCTGCGAGCGTATTGCCAACAGCGGTGGCTGGCGCGGTCTGTGGCGGCGTTGCCGGCGGTCTGTTTGGAACATTCGCCCTGCACGCCATGAAGGCGGATGATCAGGACGTGGCCGAGGGCGTCGTCCTGGTGACGGCGCATGTCGATGAAAATGACGCCGAGATCGCTCAGACAGTGCTCGGCGGTCCCCCGTCGACGTTGGTGGCCGAAGCAGCTTAGGAAAGCCGCCTCGACGTCGCCGGAACCGGCACTCTCCGTTTGCCAGCGATTGAACTCCACACCCGGCAGATAGCAATTCAGACTGGGGATGTTCCTGCCGTCGGCCCGCATGGCCGAACCCTGTGGCAGGTTGCTTCGCGGCCGCATATTTTGACGAAAAGGCCCGTCGGCTCTAGGGTCGATGGACCTGATGGAATGAGTGAAACGGCGGGCCGAGTGCGACATGAATTTGAATTCAACCACAGCCCCGCCCTTGATTCTTGTGATGACGCTGGTTCTCGTCGCTGGCTGTTCATCGCTCGGCAGAACCGTCGATCCGGCGAAATACGATTCAATGACGTGCACCGACCTCAACAGTGCGATGGGAGACGTCGCCCGTGACATCTCGCAAACGGCAATCACGCGCGGCAAGGTCGCCAACACCAATGTTCCACGCTGGCTGCTCGGCGGCTCACGCGTGAAGACCGCGGTAGCCAACCGTGAAACAGCCAGGATCGACCGGCTTAAGCAGCAACAGGATGCCATTGCCGCCGTGCGAGCGCGCAAGTGCCAGAGGTCCGCGAATTGAGCGGACAGCCAACGCCTCGGTGCAGAGCCCGGTTCAGGCGCTCAGGCGAAATCGCGTCACGTCGATCGCGGCGGCCATCAGCGTCTGTGTGTAGGCGTGCTGCGGATTGCTGAAGATCGCCTCGGTCGGCCCTTCCTCGACGATCTTGCCCTGTTTCATGACGATGATGTAGTCGGCCATGGCGCGCACGACCGACAGATCGTGGCTGATGAAGAGATAGGACAATTCGTGGTCCGCCTGCAGCTTGCGCAGCAGTTCGACGATCTGTTTCTGCACAGAGCGATCGAGCGCCGAAGTCGGCTCATCCAATACCACCAGCCTGGGCTTCAGGATCATGGCGCGGGCAATGGCGATGCGCTGCCGCTGACCGCCGGAGAATTCGTGCGGGTAGCGGTTGCGGGCGTTGGGGTCGAGGCCGACCTCGCGCAAGGCCTCGACCGCGCGTTGATCACGCTGCTTGCCCGAAAGGTCAGGCTCATGCACCAGAAGTCCTTCGGTGATGACCTGGCCGACAGTCATGCGCGGCGACAACGAGCCGAACGGGTCCTGGAAGACGAGCTGCATCTGGC